>NZ_JBFPJR010000031.1:0-47560 GCF_040838215.1 Nocardioides eburneus
GGCGAGCGCGACCACCCCGAGGAGCGGCGACAGCAGCACCAGCGCGACGAGCGCGGCGGACCGCTCCCACAGGTCCTTGACGACTCGTCCCGGCCCGTCGTGACGCGGCGCGTCGACGTGCAGCAGCGCGAGCTGACCGAGGCGCACCGCCGCCGTACGGGCGGGAGCGACGTCGTGGAGCCGGGTCCCGACAAGGAGGGGTACGCCGTGAGCCTGGAGCTCCCAGGTGAGCCGCTGCACCTCGCGGCCGGCCAGCGCGGGCCCGGGCACGACGAGGACGGCGTCGGGACGCAGGGAGGCGACGCTGGAGGCGGTGCCGGCGGGATCGCAGCCGCCGACCGGCAGGAGCCGTCCCCCGCTGAGGGCCTCGAGGCTCTCGGTGAGCGCGACCCGGTCATCGACGTCGCCGACGACGAGGACGCCGAGCGGGGCGGCGAGGCGGCCGAGGGTGACCCGGACCAGCACCGAGACCAGCGCCGCCGAGCCGAGCAGGGCCACGAGCCGACGCTCGGGGATCGGCAGGTGCACGAGCGCGCCGCCGACCCAGCAGGCGACACCCGCGAAGGCGGTCGCGCGGCCCACGCCGGTCACCGCGCCGTGCAGGTCGGTGACCCGGGTGGGGATGCTCACCCGTAGCCAGACCGCCCACAGCAGCGCCGCGGTGACGGCCCGGCCCGTGGCGACGTCGACGACGTAGAGCGCCAGCAGCAGGGTCGCCACGGCATCCGCCACGGCGACCAGGACGAACGGCCGGCGACGGGACCGCCACGGCCCGGAGAGGACCGTGCGGCCGGCTCTCGCGCCGGCGCCGACGGCGTCTGTCGTGACCGACACCGTGACCCCCCTCCCGGCCGGCCCCCACGGCCGGCGCCCCCTCAAGAGTGGAGGAGGGTCCCGGCCGGGGCATGCCGCAAATCGGGCAAACCCGGGGGTGGTCCGGACCAGCGATCACGCCGGCCCGGACGCGTGGTCAGGTGACGGGCGACTTCCAGCCGAGCCGGTGCGCCAGCCCGACGGCCGCGATCTGGGAGGAGACCTCCAGCTTCGCGAGGATGGCCTTCACCTGCGTCCGGACCGTCGCCTCGGAGACGACGCTGGTGGACGCGATCTCGTGGACGGTGCGGCCGCGCATGAGGTGGCCGAGCACCTGCGACTCGCGGGCGGTGAGCTGGTCGATCTTGGTCTGCAGCTCGGTCAGCTCGTGACGGCGCTGGTGCCAGACCCGGATCAGCTTCTCCCGGTCGCGCACGTCGAGGACGCTGAGTCCTTGGTTGATCCGCCGTACGGTCGCCAGGATGTCGTTGAGCGGCTGCGACTTGGAGAGCACCGTCCGGGCCCCATGGCGCAGCGCCTGGCCCCAGCGGGCCTCGTCGGTGGCCGCGGTGACCACGACGACGTCGGTGCCGACGGTGGCGAGCGGCTCGATGAGGCGTACGCCGTCGCCGAACCGCCCCAGGTCGAAGTCGAGCAGCACGATCCGCGGGTGGAGGCGGACGATCGCGGAGACCAGTCCCGACACCGAGGTCGGCTCCGTCGGCACGCTGAGCCGACGGACGTCGTACCCCTCGACGGTGAGGGCGAGCTCGAGCGACTCGGCGAAGAGGACGTGGTCCTCGACGATGACGACGCGGACCTGGCTACGCGAGGATGCCATCGTCCGCCTCCACCCTCGGCAGCCCGACGACGAAGGTCACGCCGCACTCGGCGGGAGCCGGGTCGCCGACCTTGAGATAGCCGCCGGCCTTCTGCATCAGGTCCTGGGCGATGTGGAGACCGATCCCCTGCCCCGGCGAGCCCGGGCCGCGGGCACCCCACTGGAAGAGCTGGTCACGGATCTCCGGCGCGATCCCGGGACCGTGGTCGGTCACCAGGATCTCGACGGCGTGCGGTGCCTGCCGGACCGAGACGGACGCCGTGGCGTCGCCGTGGCGGGCGGCATTGTCGAGGAGGATGTTGAGCACCTCGGTGATGTCGTCGGCACATCCGTTGACCAAGCACCCGCACGGCCGCCACTCCACCGACGTCCCCTTCGCCTCGTGCGCGAGGGCCAGGTGGCCGATCGTGCGGTCGAGGTCGACGGTGCCGGCAGGGACGCTCGGCGTCACCGTGGACGGCGCCGTCGGAGGCACGGGCATCGAGACGGTCTCGCCCCCCGCGTGCTCGCCGGGGTGGCAGGCACGCGGCGCGGGGATGTCGAGCGGTGGGTCCAGGCGGGCCACGTTCTGCCGCGCCTCGTGCTGGGCCCGCAGCAGCCGTTCGAGCCGGCCGAGCTCCTCGTGGATCATCTCCTCCAGGTGGGCCCGACGCTCGGTCGGGATGTCGTGGCGCTGGCGGAGCAGCTCGCTGGCGGAGACGATGCCGGCCATCATGGACTCGATCTCGTGGATGCGGGCGCGGTGGCGACGCTCGTCCTGCTCGACGGTCTCGAGCCGGCTGCGCAGCGTGGTGGTGACGCCCGACTCCTCGAGCAGCGTGCGACGCAGCATCCCCACGGAGGCGCCGAAGAGCGCGACGGCCGCGAGGACGGAGCAGCCCAGGGTCACGAGCGTGTTGAGCGCGTGCTGCGCGGCGCCGTCGAGCGAGTTGACCGTGTGGCCCGCGGTCAGCAGGAAGAGCGCGGACACCAAGCGCTCCCGCACCACGAGCGCGACCGGCGCCGCCCGCAGCACCAGGTAGGCGAGCGCACCGGCGAGGGAGATCCCCGCGGCGGCGACCAGCACCCGCTGGGCGAGGCCGGGGTCGCTGGGTGCGAACCGTGAGACCGCGGTGACGCGCAGTAGGCCGACGGCCAGGCCGGCCGCCGCGCCGATCGCGGTCGGGTAGCGGTACATCACCGTCGTACTCCCGGCCGCACGGAGCGCCAGGACGGTGCCCAACAGGACGAGGTCGGCGAGCGCCATCCAGCCGTGCTGCTGGGCGGTCAGATGTGGATTGGTGACCTGGAGCGCCGCAAGGCTGACGCTCTGGACACCCAGGACGGCCGTGGCGGCGACGAGCCAGGTCGGGGACGCGGCGGCCGAGATACGCCACGACGTGTAGAAACAGACGGCGGTGACGAGTGCTGCTGGGGCGATCGTGAGACCGTCCGAGGCGGCGGCTGCCGTCAACAGATCCCTGTGGTCGGTCACCATCTGGAAAAGCGCTGGTGAGACGGAGACCAGGAATGCGAACGCTGTGGCTTTCCAGCTCCAGCGCAGGCGAGTCGAAGATGGAGTTGTCATCGTGCTCCCAGGACGAGGCGACCAGGGGCAGCTTCCTGCCTGAAAGAGCCATCTCGGATGGCCCTGTCTCCCCCCGAAAACGGCCCGTCGGACCGTCCCCTGATCGCGTCGGTTCATGTCGCTCGGAACGTATGAAATCCCCCGAGAGCCGTTACCGAATGCTGGGGACGGTATACCGGAATTTGGTGAGCCTCACGGGCCGGAGGTCCCTGATCTAGTCCACCGTCCAGCGCCCATTTCGAGGGCCCGATCGTCCCCGAATTGGGGGACGTTGCCAGGCGTACGACGCCGTCCGTCGACCCCCCCTCCAAAGATCGTGGAGGTGATGAGAGACCCAGCACCGCGACGAGTGCATGCTCGCCGGGTCGGGCTGCTGACCGCGGCGACGCGGGGGTGGGAGAGGGAGATGGCGACGGAGCTCGCTCACCTGCGTGTCGCGGTGGCGTCCGACCAGTCCTTGGTGTGCGAGGCGGTTCGTGCCGCGCTGACCGAGCGGGGCTGGAGCGTCACGGTCATGCGCTGGGTTCCCGACGTTCCGCAGCCGCGCCAGAGCGGAGGCCGGCGGGCCGACGTGGCGCTGATGATCAGCGACCTCGACCGCTGGGGCCGGCTCCGCAGCGCCGTGGCGGTCATGGGCACGATGAGGGTGCCGTGGGTGGTGCTGACCAGCGCCGAGCGCGGCCCGCTGTGGGGCGCGGTCCTGGAGCACGGCGCCCGCGCGGTGCTCTCGAGCGACGCCTCCCTCTCCGCGGTGCACGAGGCGCTGCTCGGGGCCGCCGACCGTTCGCTCCAGCCGCCCGCCGACGCCGCGGAGCTGCGCGCGGCCTGGCGCCGCCTCCACGAGGAGCGCCAGGCGCTGCAGGAACGGGTCCGCTCGCTGACGCCGCGCGAACGCGAGGTCCTCCGTCTGTTGTACGACGGCGACTCGGTCGCCCGCATCGCGGTGATGTTCGACGTGTCGCCGACGACGGTGCGCAGCCAGGTGAAGGCGGTCCTGCGCAAGCTGGACGTCAACTCCCAGCTCGCCGCGGTGGCGGCGTTCGGTCACCTGCTGGAGCTCGACGCCCCGGTCAGGAGTTGAACCGCTGCTGGGTCTTCTCGAGGCCCTCGAGGATGAGCGTCTCGACCGCGTCGGCGGCGGTGTCGACCTGGAAGGGCAGCACCTTCCGCTCGGCCGAGGAGTAGGTGGAGAGCACGAAGTCGGCCACGTCCTGGCGACCCGGGGGGCGGCCGATGCCGACCCGCACCCGGTAGAAGTCGCCCGTGCCGAGCGAGCCGCGCAGCGACTTGAGCCCGTTGTGGCCGTTGTCGCCGCCGCCGAGCTTGACCCGCATCGTGTCGAAGGGGATGTCCAGCTCGTCGTGGACGGCGACCAGGTGGTCGGGCGCCACCTTGTAGAACGTCGCGAGCGCCTTGGTCGGCCCACCGACCTCGTTCATGTAGGAACGCGGGCGGGCCAGCACGACCCGTGGACCGGGGCGCCCCGGCATGCCGAGGCGCCCCTCCACGACGTCAGCGCGGCCGGACTTGTGGGACCGCCAGGTCCCCCCCAGCCGCGTGGCCAGCTCGTCGGTGACGAGGTAGCCGATGTTGTGACGGTGTCCGGCGTACGTCGGCCCGGGGTTGCCCAGGCCGACGACCAGCCAGACACCGTCAGCACCCGAGAGGGGTTCCGTCAACGAGTCACTCGCCCTCGGCGGGAGCCGCGGCCTCAGCGGCGGCCTCGGCGTCGGACTCCTCGTGGACGATGCCGGCCTCGGCCTCGGCGGCCTCGAGCTCGGCCTCGAGCGCAGCGGCGGTCTGGGCGGCGGCGACGTGGACGACGAGCAGCTCGGGGTCGGCGCTGAGGGTGACGCCCGAGGGGAGCGTGAGGTCGGCGGCGGTGATCTGGGTGCCGGCCTCGGCGCCCGCGACGGAGACCTCGATGGCCTCGGGGACGTGGGTGGCCTCGGCCTCGACCGAGACGGTCTCGCTCAGGGTGGTGACCAGGGTCTCCGGAGCGGCCTCGCCGACGACGACGACGGGGATCTCGACGAGGACCTTCTCGCCGGCCTTGACCGCGATGAAGTCGACGTGCTCGATGACGCGTCGGACGTTGTCGATCTGGACCTGCTTGGTCAGCGCGAGCTGGGTCTTGCCGTCGATGCTCAGCTCGAGCAGCGCGTTGGGACCGTGGTGCTTGAGCGCCATCATGGTCTCGTGACCCGGGAGGGTCAGGTGGATCGGCTCGCCACCGTGGCCGTAGACGACGGCGGGGATCTTGTGCTCGCGGCGGATGCGGCGGGCGGCGCCCTTGCCGAACTCCGTGCGGGTCTCGGCGGTGATCTTCTCGCTGGACATGCTTCTCCTCAGGTGGTGCTGACGCGTGGTGGCCGCTCGACGAATCCCTGAGAGACGGAAGAACCGCGCGCCCGACAGGACGCGCGGCACCAGTGCCAGCCCTGTCGATCACGGAGTCCCCTGCTGTCTCTCCTGCTGACGCAGCGGGCTCCCTCGCCGAGGCAACCTGCACATTCTAGCCAGCCGCCGCGGCGACGGCGAAATGCCGGCGCCTGCCGCCCGGACCTCCCCTACGGTGGCCGGGTGGCCCTCACCCTCGACGAGGCGCGGCAGCGCGCCGGCGTACTCACCGTCCACTCCTACGCCCTCACGCTCGACCTCACCGGCACCGAGACGTTCGGAAGCCTGACGAGCGTGCGCTTCGACAGCACGGCGCCGGAGACATTCCTCGAGCTCCGTGGCGCGCGCACGGTGACGATGGTGGTCAACGGCCACCCGGTCGCCCCCGAGGATCTCGCGTACGACGGCCGACGGCTGCCCCTGACCGGCCTGCTGACCGGCGCGACGAACGAGGTCGTCGTCGACGCGTCGCTGCCCTACACCACCGACGGCGACGGGATGCACACGTTCACCGACCCCGCCGACGGGGAACGCTACGTCTCGGCCTACCTCGGGCTCGACGTCGCCCAGCGGGTCTTCGCCTGCTTCGACCAGAACGACCTCAAGGCGACGTTCACGGTGTCGGTGACCGCGGACCCCGCCTGGACGGTCCTGGCCAACGCGCGGCCGGTGCGCACCGAGGGCGGGGTCTGGGAGTTCGCCGCGACGCCACCGATCCCGCCGGCGCTGGTCGTCGTCGCCGCGGGTCCGTGGCACTCCGTCACCTGGGAGCACGCCGCCGGCTCGGGTGACCCGCTGCCGTTCGGCTGGCACGCCCGTCGCTCGCTCGCCGCCGAGCTCGACCGTGACGCCGACGAGCTGCGCGCCACCACCGAGGCCTGCTTCGACCACGACGCGGCGATCTTCGACGAGCCCTACCTCTTCGACTCCTACGACCAGGTGTTCGTCCCCGGGCTCAACTGGGGCGCCCAGGAGATGCCGGGCTGCGTGACCTACCGCGACGAGCTGCTCCCCCGCGGCGCGCTCACCGACCGGCTCCGCGCCACCCGCGCGACGATCATCGCCCACGAGATGGCCCACATGTGGTTCGGCGACTCGATGACCATGACCTGGTGGGAGGACACCTGGCTGCAGGAGTCCTTCGCCGACTACCTGGGCTACCGGGTCGCCGAGGACGCCGCCGGCTTCCCCGGCGCGCTCGTCGACTTCGAGGTGGGCCGCAAGCCGTGGGGGTACGACGCCGACCGCCGTCGCTCGACCCATCCCGTCGCGCCGCTGGCCGAGGAGGTTCCCGACGTCGACGCCGCCGCCGCCAACTTCGACGCGATCTCCTACGCCAAGGGCAACGCCTGTCTGCGCCAACTCGCGACCTGGCTCGGCGACGAGGAGTTCTGGGCCGGGACCAATGCGCACCTCTCCCGGTTCCGCCTCGCCAACGCCACCTTCGACGACTTCGTCGACTCGCTCGACTCCGTCTCCTCGCGCGACGTCCGCGCCTGGGTCGCGGTCTGGCTGCGGCGGTCGGGCCACGACACGATCGTGGTCGACCGCGACGGCGACGTGCCGGTGCTGCGGCGCGACGGCCTCCGCCCCCACGCGTTCACGGTCGCGGCCTACCGCGACGACGGCGCGCGGCTCGTCCACGTCGGGAGCCGACGCGTCGAGCTGGCCGAGGACGCGGTCGCGCTGCCGGACTACGCCGGCCTGGCCGTCGTACCCAACGCGGGGGCGGAGACCTTCGCGGCCCTGCGCCCCGACGCGCGCTCGTGGGCGACGCTCTCGACGCGGCTCTGTGAGATCGCGGACCCGGTGGTGCGCTCGGTCCTGTGGTCGACGGCCTTCCGGCTGGTGCGCGACCGGGAGATGTCGGTCGACGACTACCTCGCGCTGGTCGGTGCGCAGCTCCCGGCCGAGACCGAGCCGTCGATCGTGGAGGCCGTGCTGACGCGGTCGCGGCGCACGGTCGTCCCCGAGCGGGTGGCCGCCGAGGATGCCTCGTCGGCCATCGGCCGGATCGCGGCCGCGGCTGCCGCCGGGCTGGCTGCGTCGATGACCGCGCCGACGGCGTCCGTCGACGACCGGGAGCGTGCGCTGGCCTTCGCCTCCGGGCTGGCGAGCACCAGTCCGGACGTCGACCTGCTGCGGCGGTGGCTGGCCGACGACGCCCCCGCAGCCGGGCTTCCGCTGCTGCCCGCGGTCCGGTGGCAGGCCGTCGCCCGTCTCGCCGAGCTCGGCGCCGCCGACGCGTCGCTCGTCCGCGCCGAGCAGGAGCGGGACGGCACGTTCGAGGCCGAGCTCGGTGCCGCTCGGGCACTCGCCGCGCGCCCGACCGAGGAGGCGAAGACGGCCGCCTGGTCGGCCATGGCGCAGGACCCGGACGTCTCGAACCGGCTCTTCGGTGCGCTCGCCGACGGGCTGTGGGTGCCCGAGCAGGCGGACCTGCTGCGGCCGTTCGTGGGCGCCTACGTCGCCCAGGCTCCGCGGCTCGCCCGGCGGGGGCAGGCCTTCGAGGGCGTCGTCGGTCAGGCGTTCCCGACGATCCCGCTCGATGAGGGGCAGCTCCGGCTTGTCCGTGAGGCGCTCGCCGGCGACGTACCCGTCATCCTGCGGCGGGCCTGGGAGGACCGCCTCGACGACCGGGCCTGACCGCCCCGCGAGCGCCCGGCCACCACTGCCGGCCGGCGGCGCACATCAGCGTCGTCCGATGCGCGCGGCCGCAAGGCGGCGGCGCGAAGGCGACCTTGGAGCGAAGCGGGTCGTCGAGCGCCGCCAACGCGGCGGACGCGCCATCGGGCGGCGCTGATCAGGCGTGGCCGTCGAACATGGAGGTCACGGACCCGTCCTCGAACACCTCACGGATGGCGCGGGCGAGCATGGGGGCGATCGACAGCGTGGTGAGCTTGTCGAACTGCTTCTCGTCCGGCACGGGCAGGGTGTTGGTGATGACGACCTCGACGGCCGAGCTGTTCTTGAGCCGGTCGACGGCGGGGTCGGAGAGGATCGCGTGGGTGGCCGCGATGATCACGCCGGCCGCGCCGTCGTTCATGATCGCCTCGGCGGCCTTCACGATGGTGCCACCGGTGTCGATCATGTCGTCGGAGAGGACGCAGATCCGGTCCTTGACGTCGCCGACGACACGGTTGGCGACGGTCTCGTTGGGCCGGTTGATGTCGCGCGTCTTGTGGATGAAGGCCAGAGGCACGTTGCCGAGCCGGGCGGCCCAGCGCTCGGCGACCTTGATCCGGCCCGCGTCGGGCGAGACGACGGCGAGCGGCTGGCTGCCGTACTTGTCCTTGATGTAGTCGCTGAGCAGCGGCAGCGCCATCAGGTGGTCGACCGGGCCGTCGAAGTAGCCCTGCAGCTGGTCGGCGTGGAGGTCGACGGAGATGATCCGGTCGGCGCCGGCGATCTTGAACATGTCGGCGACCAGCCGGGCCGAGATCGGCTCACGGCCACGGTGCTTCTTGTCCTGGCGGGAATAGCCCCAGAAGGGCATCACCACGGTGATCCGCTTGGCCGAGGCGCGCTTGAGCGCGTCGACCATGATGAGGTGCTCCATGATCCACTGGTTGATCGGCGCCGTGTGGCTCTGGATCACGAAGGCGTCACAGCCCCGGACCGACTCCTCGTAGCGGACGTAGATCTCCGAGTTGGCGAAGTCGTAGGCCGACGTCGGGACCAGCTGGGTCCCCAGGAGGTCGGCCACCTCCTCCGCGAGGACCGGGTGTGCCCGGCCGCTGAAGACCATGAGGTTCTTCTCGGTGGTCCGCTTCATTCCGGTCACGCGCGCACTCCTGCTCCGGTCGGAGTCAAAGGGGGTGTTACGTCAGGATTGTGTCGCACCGGCGCCCGGATCCCCAACCCCGGGGTCCCCCGTGTGAGTCGCCTCTCGTTCATCCGCCGTTCCCGCGCCCTTCCCGGACGCAGCCGCCGCGGCCGCCTCGCCCTGCGCGGTGCCGGCCCGCTTGGCCTGCGCCCACCCCTCGATCACGCGCTGGGGCCCGGCCGAGAGCGCCAGCCCGCCGGGCGGGACGTCCTGGCGGACCAGGGTCCCGGCGCCCGTGCCCGCGCCATCGCCGACGGTCACCGGCGCGACGAACGTCACGTTCGAGCCGGACTTCACGTGCCGGCCGATGGTGGTGTGGTGCTTCGCGACGCCGTCATAGTTGGCGAAGATCGTCCCGGCGCCGATGTTGGTGCCCTCCCCGATGGTCGCGTCGCCGACGTAGGAGAGGTGCGGGACCTTCGCGCCCTCGCCGATCTCGGAGTTCTTGACCTCGACGAACGCGCCGATCTTGCCCCGGTCGCCGAGCCGCGCCCCGGGACGCAGGTAGGAGAACGGGCCGACGTTCGCACCGGCGCCGATGACGGCGAGTTCGGCGTGCGTGCGCACGACCCGTGCGCCCGCCCCGACCTCGCAGTCCTTCAGCGTCGAGTCGGGGCCGATGACCGCGTCCTCCTCAACCTTCGTCGCACCGAGGAGCTGGACACCGGGGAGGATCGTCACGTCAGGCTCGAGCTCCACGTCGGCCTCGATCCAGGTGGTCGCCGGGTCCATGACCGTCACGCCCTCCGTCATCCAGCGGGTGACGATCCGGGCGTTGAGCTCCTTCCCGAGCGCGGCGAGCTGGGCGCGGTCGTTGGCCCCTTCGGTCTGTCGCACGTCGTCGAGGACGTAGGCCCCGACCGGCATACCCTCCGCACGCGCGAGCGCGACGGCGTCGGTCAGGTAGTACTCCCCCTTGGCGTTGTCGTTCCCGATCTTGGGGAGTACGGCGGCCAGGAACCGCGCGTCGAACGCGAGGATCCCCGAGTTGATCTCCGTGATCGCCCGCTGCTCGTCGCTCGCGTCCTTCTCCTCGACGATGGCGGCGACCGAGCCGTCCTGCTCGCGGACGATCCGGCCGTAGCCGAACGGTGTCGGCACGATCCCGCTGAGGATGGTCAGCGCGCGCCCGGCGGCCTCGTGGTCGGCCACCAGCGCCCGCAGCGACTCCCCGCGGAGCAGCGGGGTGTCGCCGTACGCCACGAGGACCGTGCTCCGTCCGTCGCCGGCCGGGTCGCCGAGCGCGGCGGTCTCCACCGCCACCCGGACCGCGTGGGCGGTGCCGAGCTGTTCCTCCTGCACGGCGATCGTCGCCTCGGGCATCAGCTGCTCGATGTGGGGACCCACGAGCTCGCGCTGGTGACCCACCACCGCGACCACGTGCGAAGCCCCGGCGTCGCGGACCGCGGTCAGCACGTGGCCCACCATGCTGCGCCCCGCGATGGTGTGCAGCACCTTCGGCGTCTTCGACTTCATCCGGGTCCCGCCGCCGGCGGCCAGCACGATCACGGTCAGCTCACTCATGGCGGCGAGTCTAGGTGGGCGGCCGACGTGCGTTGAGCGTGGCGGCGGCCGCCCCGACTGGCCTAGGTCACGATCCGACGCGCCGGCGAGTGGCCCCGCCGCGGCGCGGGACCGCTCGGAGAGGCCCTATGCCAGTTCAGGTGACCAGCACGTGCGCCTCGCTCCCCGGGCAGGAGTCGAACCTGCGTCGCTAGTCCTGATTCAAAGTCAGGCGGGCCCTGCCGGCAGACCAACCGGGGAACGCCAGCGGCCGAAGGCCGCGGACAGGCCCCACCCTAAGGGACAGCCGCCCGAGGTCAGATCTCGGCGCGGTAGGCCGCGAGCAGCTCCTCCACCTGCTGGGGGTCGCGATCCTGGAGCGGGATGAGCAGCTCCGCGACGACGTCGGTCAGCTCAGCGATGCACGTCGACACGCCACATCGCGGGCCGGCGCGTCGCGCGCCCGGCCCGCGAGGCGGCTCACGGGGTGCCGACCACCAGCCGCATCCCCTGGTCGGGACCGAACCTGACCGTCGTCGGTCCAGGCATGCCGGTGAGATCCTTGCGTGCGACGTACGGCGCGGTGACGTGCAGCCGCGTCGGGGGCCGCCTCAGGCTGAAGACATAGAACCCGCTCGCGCCCGGCAGGCTGCGCCCGCCGCTCCGCGGCAGCAACACCGCGGTCGGTGCCGTGCCGTCGAGCGTGACGCTCAGCGGCCCGGCGAAGCGCACCCCATAGGCCGCATAGGGGCCGTCGTCGGTGCGCGTGGTCTCCAGCAGGTTCGGCCAGGAGACCGACGCCTGCACCACCCACCAGGTGCGCCCCGCCGGCGCCCAGCCGACCTGAGGGAGGTAGGGCACCGAGGTCACCGAGCCGAGCTGGCACGGCGCCGGTCCGGTCGACGGCTCGTAGGCGTCGTACGCCCGGCGCTGGGCCGGCGTCAGCATCGCGCAGGTGCCTGCCGGCGACCGGGCGGGCACCGGGGCTCGGTAGTACGGCGCCGCTCGGCCCTGGTCGGTGACCTCACCGGACCGCACGTCGGCGGTCTGCGTGACGCCCTCATAGGTCACCTCGACCTGCAGGTGCTCGGCATGACCGGCGACAACGACGTACCGGCTGCCGCCCGACCCGGCCGGGCGCAGGTCGTAGCGCTCGCCGTCGGCCACGAGCGCCAACCCGAACTGATGCGCCGGGAAGTACGCCAACGGCAGCGACGTCTGCCGTGGCTGCGCCTGCCAGCTGAGCTGGACGATCCGGGCGTCGCGCCCCGACTTCGACATCGTGGCTTCGCTGAGATCCTCGCCGAGCTCGTAGCGGCTGACCTCGTCGACCGGCGTCGCCACGCTGACCTTGAGCGTCTGCTGCGGGAGCTGGACCGTGAGCGTGCGCATCGGGTCAGTGACCGCGCTCGCGTCCTCCATGTAGCCGGGGACGATCCCGGGGGTGGCCGCGTCCATGCGGCGGACGTACGCCGTCACCACGGTCCCCACGACGAGGACCGTCACGACGGCGACCACGGCCCACGTCCGGCGTGGCGTCCATGCATGCCGCCACGACGGCGTCCGCCGGGGCGCCTGCGGTGTCGACGCACTCATCGCGCCACCCCCGGGAGCCAGCCGCTGATCCGGGCAGCGGTGCGGCCCGACTCGGCGACGACGCCGCCGAGCCGGAGCCGGTCGCTCCCGGTCGGCACGTCGTAGACCCACGTCGTCGGGATGGTGTCCAGCTGTGTCACGGGCCGGCGACCGGCCACGGTCACCCGGCTCATGCTGACGTCGTCGGGATCGGTGCCGAGGTCGACCACCAGCCACGTCCGGCCGGGGCGCGCCCAGCCGTGGCCCCCGACGTAGGGGAAGGCCTGCGCCTCGATGCTGTAGCAGTTGAGCCAGGGCCGGCTGGACTCGCAGGAGCCCTCGGCCGCGGCCGGCTGGGGGTCGGACAACGAGGACGCCGCCCCGCGGTCCACCGTGCCGCTGGCGAGATCGACGCGTTGGACCAGTCCGTCATACTCGACCTCCAGCGTCGCGTGCCCCGACGGGATGGCTGCCCACACACCGGGTGGCGATGACGTGCCGCCGCCTCCACTGTCCTCGCTCTCCTCCTCATCGGTCTCCTTCGTGGACAGCGGGACGCGCTGGCCGTCGACGACGAGCCGCAGGCTCACGGGAGCCGACTTCCCGACGACGTCGCTCGCGACCTCGTTGGCCATGAACAGCGCATAGTTGCCGAGGTACGCCGGCCCCGCCGCCGGGTCCAGCGTCCACTGCACGCCCCGAAGACGTGCACCCGACGGCGCGAGGAGCCTCGCATGGTCGGCGCTCTGCCGGGACGCCACCTCGGTGACGGGATCGGTCACGGTCACCGTCAACCGCCCCGAGGGGAGCATGATCCGGTAGTCCGTGCCCTGAATCGAGGCCGCCGGCGCCGCGGCCGCCACCGTGCCGGCACGGACGACGTGCTCGTCGCCTCCCGCGCCGCAGGCCGTGGTCAGGAGAGCGAGGACGACGGGACCCAGGATGACGAAGAAGCGGCGCACCTTCGCGAGCCTTCCCGGAGCGCCTCCGGTGAAACGTGGGCGTCCTCCGGCGCGTCGCACGACCGGCGCTCCGCCCCAGATGGCGCATGGGATCTCGGCGACGACACCCTCCGTCGTCCAGGCGTGGGGCAGGACGACCCCCTCCGCACCGCGGAGGGTCCCGGTCGTGGCGCGCACACGAAGGACGAGAGCTCCATAGCCCGATTCTTGCCCCGCCTCGTCCCCTACGGTGGGCGTATGGACCTGCCCGTCATGCCGCCCGTCCTCCCGATGCTGGCCACGTCGGTGAAAGGCGTGCCGACGACGCCGGGTCTGAGCTTCGAGCCGAAATGGGACGGCTTCCGCTGTCTGGTGTTCAAGGACGGCGACGAGGTCGAGCTCGCCTCGCGCAACACCAAGCCGTTGACCCGCTACTTCCCCGAGGTCGTCGAGGCTCTCCGTGCGGCCCTGCCCGACCGGTGCGTGCTCGACGGAGAGATCTTCGTGGCCCTCGGCCAGCGGCTGGAGTTCGAGGTGCTCCAGGAGCGGATCCACCCGGCCGCCTCGCGGATCGCGAAGCTGAGTGTCGAGACGCCGGCGTCGTACGTCGCCTTCGACCTGCTCGCCCTCGGCGACGAGGCGTACGTGGACGCGCCGTTCTCCGCACGGCGGGCCGTGCTCGAGCGTGTCTTCGACGGCGTGACGTCGCCTTCGGTCCGGCTCTGCACGACGACCACCGACCGGGCGCTCGCCGAGGACTGGTTCACCCGCTTCGAGGGCGCGGGGCTCGACGGCATCGTGGCGAAGCGGCTCGACGCGCCGTACGAGCCCAACAAGCGGACCATGCTCAAGATCAAGCACGCCCGCACCGCTGACGTCGTCGTCGCCGGCTATCGGGAGCACAAGACCTCCACGCCGGACAAGCCGCTCCTCGGCAGCCTCCTGCTGGGCCTGTACGACGGCGGCCAACTGCAGCACGTCGGCGTCTCCGCGTCGTTCACCGCCGCCCGGCGCGCCGAGCTCTGGGCGGAGCTGCAGCCGCTCGTCACTCCGATCGAGGAGCACCCGTGGGGCCGCTGGGCCGAGTTCCTCACGGCCAACCCCGACCGGGTGCCCGGCACGCAGAGCCGCTGGTCGCAGGGGAAGGACCTCTCCTTCGTGCCGCTGCGACCCGAGCGGGTGCTCGAGGTGGGCTACGACCATATGGAGGGCCGGCGGTTCCGCCACACCGCGCAGTTCAAGCGCTGGCGCCCCGACCGCGACCCGGAGTCGTGCGGCTACGAGCAGCTCGAGGAGCCGGTGTCCTACGACCTGGACGCAGTGTTGTCCGGTGAACAAGTCGGCTGAAACCCACGCTGGGCCGTCACCGATGCCGCACGATCCCCGGCCGATCCCTGGCCGTTCCCACCGCCCGATCCCGCGCGCTCGCCCGCGGGGCTAGTCTCTGGCCATGGCCGACACCGCTGCCGAGACCTATGCCGTCGTCCTGCTCATCGAGCAGGCGCTGACCCCCGCCGACGCCGCCCGGGTGCGTTCGCTCCACGAGAGCATCGAGGAGCCCGTGGCCTACCACGTGCTGCTGCCGGTCGAGGACGCCGCCGCGCGGATCGAGAGCGCGATGGGCTCGCTCAGCTCCAACGAGCTGATGGGCTCGCCGACGCTGATGATGCACGAGGTCGACCTCGACGCCGTCCGCGACGACGCGCGCGACCGCTCCCAGACCGACCTCGCCCGCACCCTCGAGGCGCTGCGCATCGCCGGCGCGACCGCCGAGGGAGAGCTCGTCGACGACCCGGTCAAGGCGCTGCAGTCGGCCGTCGCGCGCTACGACGGCCGGGAGGCGATCATCCTGACCCGGCCCCATGTCATCGCCGAGTTCTTCCACGTCGACTGGACCGCCCAGGCGCGCCGCCACCTCGACGTCCCGGTCCTCCACCTCCTCGAGCACGAGACCTTCGACGAGCAGGCCGGCGAGGGTGAGGGCATCAACGGCATGTGATCCGCGCCGCTTGTTGCCATCCTGTTCCCGAGACGTCAGGGGCGCGTGGGAGCCCACCGCCTAGGGTGGCCGCGGCCTGCCGATCGGGGGATCCGGCAGGCCCATGGGGGCCCAGAGCCTCGGAGGAGCCCGGGCGCGATCGGGGGATACGCGCGCCGGGCTCCTCGCCGTTCCAGCCCGCCGGCCCGGCCCTCATTCCCCCGTCGGACCGCCGGCGAGCTCCACGACGACGTCGAGGTGGCCCGCGTGCCGGGCATACTCCTGCAGGACGTGGGCGCAGATCCACCGCAGGTCCGGCGGGTCCGCCGCGAAGCGACCGCCGAGGGCCGCGACCTCCTCGGCCGCGTGCCGGAGGAGCACGTCCTCGGTGCGCGCGGCCACCCGTTCCAGCATGGCCACGACGTCGTCGAGGGACGTCTCCGCCGGGACGAACCAGCTCCCCTCCGGGTCGTCCCCGACGTGGTCACCCCACGGCTCCGGCACCTGCTCGCCGAGGAAGCCCCACACGAACCAGCGCCGCTCGACGTACGCCAGGTGCCAGACGAGCTCCAGCGGCGTCCATCCGGAGGGCAGATGCGGTCGGCGCTGCTCGGAGACGGGCAGCGCACGGCACTTCTCGATGATCGTGGCGCGGTAGAAGCGGAGGAACGCCGCGACGTACGCCGTCTCGCCGGGCGTGCCAGGGGCGCCGCCCAGCCCGGACTCGGGCTCACTTCTCACGGCGGTTCCCCTCCTCGTCCCAGTGTGCGGCGACCTTCTTGCTCGGCTGCACCCGCGGCGGCTCGCCGGGCATCTTGGGATAGTCGGGAGGAAAGTTGAGCTCGCCACCGGGGAGCGTCTCCCAGAGCTCGAGCAGCGGGGTCAGGTCGTGGGCGACATCGTCGATCTCAGCCCATGCGTCGCCGCGCTCGGCCAGCCGCTCGGGGACCGTCAGCAGGTTCAGCTCGCGCGGGTCGCGCAGCTCCGCCAGCTCGTCCCAGGTCAGCGGCGTGGAGACCGGCGCGCCCGGGCGCGGCCGGAGCGAGTACGCCGACGCGATCGTGCGGTCGCGGTTGTTCTGGTTGTAGTCCACGAAGATCCGCGCACCACGCTCCTCCTTCCACCACGCCGTCGTCACCCCGGCGTCGCGTCGCTCCAGCTCCCGGCCGAAGCCGATCGCCGCGTGGCGCAGCTCCTCGAAGGTCCACTCCGGACGGATCCGGACATAGACGTGCACGCCGCGGTTGCCGCTCGTCTTCGGGAAGCCGCGGAGGCCGAGCTCCTCGAGCAGCTCGTGGGCGAGACCGGCCACCCGCACGGCATCGGCGAAGGTCGTGCCGGGTTGGGGGTCGAGGTCGATGCGCAGCTCGTCGGGGTGGTCGACATCGGTGCGGCGCACGGGCCATGGGTGGAAGGTCAGCGTCCCCATCTGCACGCACCAGACGGGGACGGCGATCTCGGTCGGACAGATCTCGTCGGCCCGGCGCCCACTGGGGAACATGACCTGGACGGTCTCGAGATAGTCGGGCGCCCCCTTCGGCGCCCGCTTCTGGTAGAAGCCGTCGGCGTCGCGATCGGTCGGTCCGGTCGCCAGACGCATCCCCTCACGCCAGCCGTCCGGCCACCGTTCGAGCGCCGTCGGCCGGTCGCGGAGCGCGCGCATCAGCGCATCGCCGACCGCGGCGGCGTACTCCGCCACCATCAGTTTGGTGATCGCCGGGGTCCGATCGGTGGCCTCGTAGACCACCCGGTCCGGGCTGGAGACCCGCACAGCGCGGTCGCCCGCGCGGACCTCGGCCGCGGCTGTCTTCGCCATGCACCCAACCTAGTCAACGGAACCGGTCCGCGGCGCGTAGGACAGGGCATGAAGCCCACCCTGCCCCGGCTCACCGCCGCTCTCCTCGTCACGCTCATGGCGGCCGGCGCCTGCTCCTCCGGCTCCTCGGGCGACTCCTCGGCCGGCGCGGCCACCTCCCAGACCAGGGCGGACAGCGTGGCGGCCCCAGCGCCGGCACCGGCGAAGGCCGCGACGTCCACGCCGGAGCAGCCGGCGATCATCTCCACCGGCACGGTCACCCTCCGCGCGGCGGACGTCGCCGCGGCGCGCACCGACGTGCAGCGCATCGCCGACAGGTACGACGGCGACATCAGCCAGCAGGAGACGACCGTCGGCGACGGCCAGCAGGCGAGCCATGCACGGCTCGTGCTCCGCATCCCCGCCGCCTCGTTCGCTCGGGCCATGGCGGACCTGGAACAGGTCGGCGACCTGGAGGACTCCCGCGCACGGAGCAAGGACGTCACCACCCAGGTCATCGACGTCGACGAGCGGGTGAAGAGCGCGCGGGCCAGCCTCGCCCGCATCCGTGCCCTCCTCGGGAGGGCCGAGAAGATCGGCGACGTGCTCGCGATCGAGTCCCGGCTCGCCAGCCGGGAGGCCGACCTCAACTCGCTGCTCGCGCAGCACAAGCATCTGGCTGACCAGACCGCCCTCTCGACGATCACGGTCACCATCGACCGCCGGGAAGTCGCGCCGACCCGCGAGTCCAGCGGCGGCTTCGTCTCCGGCCTGGAGGCGGGATGGCACGGGCTGACGGCGGCCGCGACCGCGGTGGTCACCGTCGTCGGGGCGCTGCTCCCCTGGCTCCCCGTGCTCCTGGTGGTCACCGTGCCGACCTGGCTGCTGGCCCGGCGGCGTCGCCTCGCCGCGACCGCCGGACCGGCCGAGTGACCGGTCCAGACGTGCCTCGCCCTTCCGGCCTCGGCCTCGCCGGGGTCGGACTCGGGGGGCGGCGTACCCTGGGAGCGTGGGTTACAACGTGGAGAAGAGCGACGCCGAGTGGCGCGAGCAGCTGTCCCCGGAGGAGTACGCCGTGCTCCGCCAAGCCGGGACGGAGCGCGCGTTCACGGGCGAATACACCGACACCGAGACCAAGGGCGTCTACAGTTGCCGGGCCTGCGGTGCGAAGCTGTTCGAGTCCGACACGAAGTTCCACTCCGGCTGCGGCTGGCCGAGCTTCTATCAGCCCCTCACGGACACGATCGAATATCTCGAGGACAACTCCCACGGCATGAAGCGCGTCGAGGTCCGCTGCGCCAACTGCGGCAGCCACCTCGGCCACGTCTTCCCCGACGGCTACGGCACCCCCACCGGCGACCGCTACTGCATCAACAGCATCTCGCTCTCACTGCAGCCCGCCGACGCCCAGGAGTGACCCCGTCGCGCGGTGTGGCGACGCGCGACGGGTTTCCGCCATCCTGTGCCCATGCGACTGGGCTGGGACCTGCACGGTGACGGACGGACGATCCGCGAGGGCGAGATCGTCGCTCCCTGGGAGCGGCTGAGCTGGCCGCGGACGATCGGCTTCGGCGCCCAGCACGTCGTCGCGATGTTCGGCGCGACCTTCCTGGTCCCGCTGCTCACCGGTTTCCCGCCGACCACCACGCTCTTCTTCTCCGGCATCGGGACGCTGCTGTTCCTGCTCCTGACCCGCAACCGGCTGCCGAGCTACCTCGGCTCGTCCTTCGCCTTCATCGCGCCCATCGGCGCAGCGATGAAGGAGTCGGGTGGCATGGGATCGGCGCTCTTCGGCGTGATGACCACCGGCATCCTGCTGGCGATCGTCGGCGCCGTGGTCGTGGTCACGGGCACCCGGTGGATCGAGGTGCTGATGCCGCCGGTGGTGACCGGCGCGATCGTGGCGCTCATCGGGCTCAACCTCTCCGGCACGGCGACCGACAACTTCTCGGCCACGCCCTGGCTCGCCCTCGTCACGCTGCTGACGGTGCTCGTCGTCTCCGTCGCCTTCCGCGGTCTCGCCGCACGCCTGTCGATCCTCATCGGCGTGGTCGTCGGCTACGTCTGCGCGTGGATCGCTGGCGACCTCGACTTCAGCGCCGTCGGCAAGGCGGACTGGGTCGGCCTGCCCGACTTCACCTCACCCCACGCCACCTGGTCCGTGGTGCCGATGTTCCTGCCCGTCGTGCTCGTCCTGGTCGCGGAGAACGTCGGCCACGTGCGCAGCGTCGCCCACCTCGCCGGCGACGCGACGATCAACCGTGAGACGGGGCGGGCCCTGCTCGCCGACGGTCTCGCCACGACGCTCGCCGGCGCCGGCGGCGGGTCGGCCACGACGACGTACGGCGAGAACATCGGGGTCATGACCGCGACCCGGGTCTTCTCGACCGCGGCGTACTGGGTCGCCGGCCTCTTCGCCGTCCTGCTCGGCCTGTGCCCGAAGTTCGGCGCGATCCTCAACACCGTGCCCGCCGGCGTGCTCGGCGGCATCACCGTCGCGCTCTACGGCCTCATCGGCCTCATCGGCATCCGGATCTGGCTCGACAACAAGGTCGACTTCTCCCAGCCGGTCAACCAGTTCACCGCGGCTGTCGCGCTGGTGATCGGCATCGGCGACCTCACCCTCACCCGCGGCGACCTCAGCTTCACCGGCATCGCGCTCGGCACCATCGCCGCGGTCGTGATCTACCACGGCATGACCGCCCTCGCCCGCGTTCGCGGGACCGCGACGTCGTGAGTGTCAGCGCGGGCTCCAGGCCGCGCTGACACTCACAACTACGCAGCACGCGGAACGCCAAGCCGTCGCAGGTCGGCAGCGATCCGACCGGGGTCGTCGCGCACCTCACGGCTGGTGCAGCGGACGATGGTCCGCCCCGAGCCGCTCAGCGCGCGCTGCCTCGCCAGGTCGTCCTCCCACTGCTCCACCTCCATGTGGAACAGACCGTCGACCTCCAGGTCGACGATGCGGCCATCGGGGAGCACCCACTCGCAGTCGGTGAAGCGCAGGCGGCCCTCGGCGTCACGTCGCTTGACCTGACGCGTCGGCAGGGCTAACCCGTGCGCACGGCACAGGCGCTTGACGTCCATCTCGGCGAGCGATTGCGCTCCCCCGGAGATCTCCAGCAACGTGCGTCGGAACAGCGCCGCTCTGCGCAGGGGCGCGAGCCGATCGAGCCACGAGGACAGGGCAGCGGCGTCGGTGCGCTGCTGCTGGACAACCGCAGCGAGCACTCCCTGTGCGGTCCGTGCCGATCGCTCCGCAGCGGCGAAGAGGAGGACGGCGGGCTCGATCTGGCAACACGGGACGTCGGAGGACCGCTCGCGAAGCTCCGCGAGTGGGCGGCGGCTGCGCACGAACCGGTAGCCGTCGAGGGGCGCCGGCACGTCGTTGGCGTAGGGCACCAGGACGGTGATCGTGTCGCGGTGCCACCGCTCGAGTCCGAGCCGCTCAGCGGCGGTGAGTCCGCCGAGCATCGACCCGTCACCGCCGTGCAGGACCCCGAGCCACAGCCGTTGGGCGTTCGACAGTTCGCCGGTGGTCGTGGCGATCACGGACGGGGTGAGGGCCTGCCACCGCTCGGTCGAGACGCGGTGTGTGATGTGCCACCGCTCGACCCCGACCTCGCGCAGCTGCACCCGAGTGAGGAGGCCCGCCTGTCCCGCTGCGACCTCGCGCCACGTGCGCGGAACCGACATGTCCTGCGTCCGCACGCGCTCTGCCACGGCTGCAGCCTTGCGCGACGCCGCAGGCAGCGCGACCGGCTCTCCACAGGCATCAGGTTGTGAGTGTCAGCGCGGGCTATAGCCCGCGCTGACACTCACAACCTCATCGGTCAGGGCAGGCGGTCGAGGAGGTCGGCGACCTCGACACGGGCGCCGGTGTAGAACGGCACCTCCTCGCGCACGTGGCGGCGGGTCTCGCTGCCGCGCAGGTGACGCATGAGGTCGACGATCCGGGAGAGGTCGTCGGCCTCGAAGGCGAGCATCCACTCGTAGTCGCCGAGCGCGAAGGCCGGGACGGTGTTGGCACGGACGTCGGGGTAGTCGCGCGCCATCTGGCCGTGCTCGGCGAGCAGGCGGCGGCGCTCGGTGTCCTCGAGGAGGTACCACTCGTAGGAGCGGATGAAGGGATAGACCGCGACGTAGGCGTGCGAGCGCTCCTCGGCGAGGAACGCGGGGAGGTGGCTGCGGTTGAACTCCGCCGGGCGGTGAAGCGCCATCTGGGACCAGACCGGCGCGAGTCGGGAGCCGAGGGCGGTCCGACGGATCCGGTGGTAGGCCTGCTGGAGCTGGTCCGAGGAGCCCGCGTGGGTCCAGATCATCACGTCGGCATCGGCGCGGAGGCCGGCGACGTCGTAGACGCCGCGCACGACGACGTCCTCCGCCGCGAACTCGGCGAAGAGCTGCTCAAGCTCGACCGCCTCGGCCTTCCGGTCGGCGTCACCGAGCACCGTCTCCAGCTTGAAGACCGACCACATCGTGTAGCGGATGGTCGCGTTGAGCTCGTTGATCTTGGCTGCGTTGGTCTTGAGGTGGGCCTGCGGGTCGGCTTCGGTGGGGCGCTCGTCGGACATGACTCCATTGTGCGCCTGGCGGCGAGGCCGCTCAGGAGCGGGGGCGCCACTCCAGGACGAGCTCGTCGTGGAGCGGGATGCCGTGGTCCCCCACCTGCGGGATCTCGGGCTTGACCGTGCGCGAGCGGTCGACCGCGCCCGTCCGCACGCTCGTGATCCGGAAGCCGTGCTGCTGGTAGAAGGCGAG
This sequence comes from Nocardioides eburneus, assembly GCF_040838215.1. Classification (NCBI taxonomy): domain Bacteria; kingdom Bacillati; phylum Actinomycetota; class Actinomycetes; order Propionibacteriales; family Nocardioidaceae; genus Nocardioides; species Nocardioides eburneus. The sequence continues at coordinate 22,001 of NZ_JBFPJR010000031.1, forward strand.
TGCGGCGACGTTGTCGTTGGTGGTCACAAGGACGACCGGCCGGTCGGCCTGGGCGAGGAAGGCACGCAGCAGCCGTCGACCGGTCCCGAGGCCGCGCGGGTGGGCGGCCATCGCGTAGAGCTCGGTCGCGTCCGCCCGCTCCTCGTAGACGAGGTAGCCGCACAGCTGGCCGTCGTCCTCCGCCACCAGCGTCGGCAGCCCGAGCAGATCGTGGAGCCGCCCGTCGAGCGCCATCGTCGGGCCCTCCCAGTCGGCGTCGTAGGCCGCCTGAAGCCACTGCTGGTCCTCGGCGTCGTCGGCTCTGGCCGGACGGACGGTCACGTTCATCGGATCTCCTCGCGGTCGTGGGGACCGTCGTGGCGCTGGTCGTCGCGCGCCGTCCCGGCGACCGCCTCGGCCGCGCGGTGGGCGGAGCCGATGACCGCGGGGATCCCGACGCCGTCGTACGCCGCACCGCAGAGCGCGAGACGAGGCAGTCCAGCCACGGCGGAACGGATCCGGGCGACCCGGTCGAGATGGCCGACGGCGTACTGCGGGAGACCGTCCGTCCACCGCTGCACGTGGCTGTCGACGGGGATCGCGGCGAGCCCGGCGGCCTCGGCGAGGTCGGCGAGCGACTGCGCCACGAGCTCGTCGTCGGGGAAGTCCAGCGACGCCTCCTCATGGACGCGGCCGATCGAGGTGCGGAGGTGGACGATCCCCTCCGGCGCACCAGCCGCGCGGACCCAGTCCCACTTGGCGAACGAGAACGTGGACGCCTTGATCCGTCGCCCGTCGACCGGCGGGACGAGGAAGCCGGAGCGCGAGCCGTCGAGGTCGGTGACGCCCGTCAGGTCGGCGGCACGGAACGCCAGCGTGACGACGGCCATCGACGCATAGTCGATCGCGGCCAGCTCCGCCGCGGCTGCCGGCGCGAGGTCACGGAGCAGCGCCGCGGCGGGCCCCGCCGGCGTCGCGAGTACGACGCCGTCGCACTCGACCACCCCGCTGTCCGTCACCACCCGGTAGCCGCCGCCGTCGGACGCCGCCCGCGGCTGCAGGGCAACGACCGGCGCGCCGGTCCGGACGTCGAGCTTCTCGGCGAGCGCCAGCGGGAGCTGCCCCATCCCTCCGGCCAGGCCGCCGAAGACCGGGACACCGGGGGTCGAGGTGATCCGCGCGGCCTGCTCGAGCAGCGAGCCGCGCGCGGCGAGCGTGACCAGCTGCGGCACGGCCGCGCGCGCCGAGATCTCCCGGGCCCGGCCGGCATACACGCCACCGAGGAGGGGCTCGACGAGACGATCGACGACCTCGTCGCCGAAGCGTGCGGCGACCAAGTCACCGACGGAGACGTCGTCCTCGACCAGGGCCGGGTCGAGCGGCAGCCCGGGCTCCTCGCGCACCCGCGCGAGTCCGTCCGCAGAGAGCACGCCGGAGGTCTCCAACGCCGCCAGGTCCATCGGCACGCCCATGAGCGAGCGCGGCAGCGGCCGGAGCGCGCCGCGGGTCCAGATCCGGGACGTGGCGCCGGTCGGGTGCACGACCGCGAGCCCGAGCGCGGCGGCGAGCGCCGTGCCCTCCGGGCGCCGGGCGAGCATCGCCTCCGCGCCGACGTCGACGCCGACCCCGGCGACCGGGGCGGTGAGGAGCTTGCCCCCGACCCGGGGGGCGGCCTCCAGCACCGCCACCTCATGGCCTGCGGAGGAGAGATCGTGGGCGGCGGTCAGCCCGCCGACTCCGGCACCTACGACGACGATCCGCACGGGGCCAGTCTCTCACCGGCCGGACGTGTCGCCGACGGGCGGCGGGAGGAAGAACCTCGCGGGGCGATGGCCGGGTGCGGACCACCACCCCGCGAGGGGTCGGGGTGCGTCAGGCGGACGCGTGGAGCCGGCCGAAGCCGGATCGGTGGAAGACCAGCGGGTTGCCGGTGTCGCCGTCGTCGGTGGCGTGCTCGACCGCGTGGAGCTCGAGCAGGACGATGACGTGGTCGCCGGCCTCGACCTCGCGGTAGATCGTGCAGTCGAAGCGGGCGAGCCCCTCGTCGAGGGTGACGGCGCCGTCCTCGCTGGCCGTGACGGCGACACCGTCGAAGCGGTGCTCGACCGGCCCGGCGAGCTGGCGGCAGACCTCGCCGTGGTGACCGGCGAGGATCGTGACGCCGAGGTGGCCGGCGCGGCGCAGGTCAGGCCAGGTCTTGGAGGTCTTCGCGACCGAGAAGGAGACCAGCGGCGGGTCGAGGCTCACCGAGGTGAACGAGCTGGCCGCGAGCCCGGTCCGGGCACCGTCGACCTCGGCGGCCACCGCGACCACGCCGGTCGGGAAGATCCCGAATGCTTGGCGCAGGCGCCGGGGGTCGAGATCCTGGTTGGTGGTCAGGGCCGGGATGGTCATGCGTGTCCTCTCGTGGCCGGCTGCAGCAACAAGACTATTCTAGATCAGATTACTTGACTTTGGTGAGTCCAGTCCGCGGCGTGTCCGGTCACGGCATGGCGTCGCCCAGATGCCGACCGGCTCCGGGACCGGCGTCCGTGCCTCCTCGACCGCACGGTCACGCAGCTCCCGCCCGAGCGTCTCGGGGAGCGCGCGCATCGAGGCCAGGCTGACGAGCGCGACGACGACGTTGTACGCCGCCACGAACCACAGACTGCGGTCGCTCGAGAGCTCGACGAGCCACGCGGCGATCAGCGGGGTCAGCCCCGAGGCGAGGACGCCGGAGACCTGATAGAGCGCATTGAGGGCCGAGAAGCGGTAGCGGGTGTCGAACAGCTCGCTCCAGAACGCCGCGAGCAGACCCCGAGCAGCGCCCCGATCGGCGGCCGCTCAGCCCAACTCGTAGCCTTGGACGAACTCCGTCAGCCTCTTCAGCTGGTCCGGGTCGGTGGTCGGGATGACGCCGTGGCCGAGGTTGAAGATGTGCCCCTTGGCGGCGTGACCGGCCTCGATGACCTCGGCGGCGCGCTCGAGCATGACCTCGGTCGGCGCGAAGACCAATGTCGGGTCGAGGTTGCCCTGCACGCACCGGCCCCGGGGGCCACCGACCTTCGCGATGCCGTCGGCCAGCGGCGTACGCCAGTCCACGCCGACGACGTCGGCGCCCGCCTCCCCCATGAGGGTCAGCAGGCTGCCGGTGTTGACGCCGAAGTGGATCCGCGGGACGCCGAGCGCGCCGGCCCGGGCCAGGACCCGCGCGGAGTAGGGCATGACGTAGCGCTCGTAGTCCTGCGGCGTCAGCGCGCCCGCCCACGAGTCGAAGAGCTGGATGGCGCTGGCGCCCGCGGTGACCTGGACCTCGAGGTAGGCCGCGGCGATGTCGGCGATCTTCGTCATCAGCGCGTCCCAGACGTCCGGCGCGCTGAACATGAGCGCCTTCGTCTTGGCGTGCTCCTTGGAGGGGCCGCCCTCGACGAGGTACGACGCCACCGTGAACGGCGCTCCGGCGAACCCGATCAGCGGGGTGCCGTGCTCACCCATCCCGGCGAGCTCGGCGGTCAACTGGCGGACCGCCTGCGTGACGTAGGGGACGTGGTCGGGCGTGAGGTCGGGGATGGCCGCGACGTCGGCGAGCGTCCGGACCGGCTGGGCGACGACCGGCCCCACCCCCGGCTTGATGTCGAGGTCGACGCCGACCGCCTTGAGCGGCAGGACGATGTCGGAGAAGAAGATCGCGGCGTCGACGCCATAGCGGCGGACGGGCTGGAGCGTGATCTCGGTGATGAGGTCGGCGTCCATGCACGAGTCGAGCATCGGGATGCCCGCGCGGACCTGGTGGTACTCCGGCAGCGCGCGCCCCGCCTGACGCATGAACCAGACCGGCGTGTGGGACGGGCGCTCACCCCGCGCGGCCTGCAGGAAGGCGCTCTGCTGCAGGGCGCCCTGGGGGGTCGAAGGCTCCGTCCGGGGGGTTGTCACGGTGTCGATAGTCCCACCCCGTGCGGCGTGTGTGCACATCGTCGGGACTCCGGCGACCTAGGCTGGCCACATGGTCGTGCGCGAAGAGACGCGCCCGGACGCGGGTGCAGCGGGCCCCAGCGAGTTCCGGGCCGCGGTGGCGGAGATGCAGGCCGCCATCCTGCGGCCGGAGGTCTTCTGCGAGGAGATGCCGGCCCCGCAGCGCATCGCGCCGTACGCCACCGCCCTCTCCGCCGACGTCACCGTCGACGACACCGACGTCGCCACCGGCCGGCTGATCCTGCTCCACGACCCGGACGGCAACGACGCCTGGGGCGCGACGGCGACCGGTCCCGGACGGTTCCGGTTGGTCGCCTATGCCCGCGCCGAGATCGACGTCGACCTCATCACCGACCAGATGCTCGGCGAGGTGGGCTGGTCCTGGCTGACCGAGGCGCTCGACGCGCACGGCGCCGGGTTCACCGCCGTGTCCGGCACGGTCACCCGTGTCGCCACCGAGAGCTTCGGCGGCATGGCCGATGAGGAGGGCACTGCGCAGATCGAGATCCGCGCCTCCTGGACGCCCCTCGAGGACACCTCCGGGGTGGTCGCCGTCGGTCCTCACGTCGAGGCCTGGGGCGAGCTGCTCTGCACCGCGGCCGGACTCCCGCCCGTGCCCGAGGGCGTGGTCGTGATCCCGAGCCGGAGGGGACAGCGCGGCTCGTGACCCGCGAGACCGGCGGACCCGCCGACCCACCTCTCTTCGACGACTCCGTGCCGGATGCCGCCGACGCCACCGACCTCGCCGAGGTCGCGGACACGCCGCCGGCGCCGCTGCTGACGCTGCGCGACGGCCTGCCGTCGGTCATCGACACCGACGAGGGGCTGGCCACGGCTGCCGCGGCGCTCGCCGCCGGCACGGGGCCGGTCGCCATCGACGCGGAGCGCGCGTCGGGCTACCGCTACTCCAGCCGGGCCTACCTCGTCCAGCTGCGCCGCGAAGGCTCGGGCACCTGGCTGGTCGACCCGATCCCGCTCACCACGATGACTCCCCTGGTGAAGGCGCTCGACGGCACCGAGTGGATCCTGCACGCCGCCACCCAGGACCTGCCCTGCCTCGCCGAGCTCGGGCTCCGCCCCACGGCGCTCTTCGACACCGAGCTCGCCGGCCGCCTGCTGGGCTACCCGCGCGTGGGGCTCGCGACGCTCGTCGAGACGGTCCTCGGCTACACGCTCCTCAAGGAGCACTCCGCGGCCGACTGGTCGACCCGGCCGCTGCCCCAGGCGTGGCTCGAGTACGCCGCCCTCGACGTCGAGGTGCTCGTCGAGCTGCGCGACGCGCTCGCTGACGAGCTGCGCGCCGCCGGCAAGGACGAGTGGGCGCGGCAGGAGTTCGACCACCTCCGCGGGTTCGAGCCCACCCCGCGCGTCGACGCCTGGCGGCGTACGTCGGGGATGCACAGGGTCCGGGGCCGCCGGGGCCTCGCCGCGGTGAAGGCGCTCTGGGAGGCTCGCGACGAGCTCGCCCGGCAGCGCGACGTCACCCCGGGGCGGATCATCCCCGACTCCGCGATCGTCGCCGCCGCTCAGGAGCTGCCGACCGAGCGCGGCGCGCTGCTGGGCGTCAAGGGCTTCCACGGCCGCGGCGCGGAGCGCTACGCCCGGACCTGGGTGGAGACGCTGCGCCAGGTCGTCGCGATGAGCGAGGACGAGCTTCCGGCGCGCACCCCGCGCGGCGACGGCCCGCCCGCGCCCCGCGCGTGGGCGGAGAAGGACCCGGTCGCCGCCCGCCGGCTCGCGCTGGCGCGCGACGCCCTCGCCACTCTCGCCGAGGAGCGCAACCTCCCGGTCGAGAACCTCCTCACCCCCGACCACCTGCGCCGCGTGCTCTGGGCACCGCCACGCACCCGTGAGCCCGGCGCGCTGCTCGACGGCGTGATCACGCTGCTCGACGGCTACGCCGCCCGCGGCTGGCAGATCGCGCTGACCGCGCCGCTGCTGACCGACGCGATCCTGCGCGCCGACGCGGAGGGCTGACCCGCCGAAGGCTCACCTACCCCCTCGTCAGGGGGTGGGGCTGCCGCTGGCGGCCGCGCCCCCGCTCGCACCGTCGCTCGGGCTGGTCGACGGCGCCGGGCCCAGCAGCGCGGAGCTCAGCTCGTCGATGCGGTTGGCCAGCACCTCGGCGTCGGTGCCGCGCACGAAGAGACGGCGTACGGGCGTCGCGGTGGCGTCCTGGAGCTCGGCGAGCGTGCGAGCGGCCGGGAGGATCGCCATCCCCTTGACCGCGTCGGTGAAGACGGCGGCGTTGGCCGGCGCCCGACCCGGCTGCTTGAACCCGTCGGCGAGCGCCACCTGCTGGTTCACGGGGACGACGTAGCCCGACTGGGCGACGTCGGTGACCGCGTCGGTGGAGATGAGGTAGGTGAGGAAGTCGGCTGCCGCATCGGCGTCCTCGGTCACCTTGCTGAGGCACAGGCCGCTGTAGTCACCGGTGGTCGCGGCGCCGCCGCCGTTCGTGGGCATCGCCATGACGTCCCAGTGGAGACCGGCACGCTCGCGCAGCTGCGGGACCAGGGAGCGGTCGCCGGGGAGCACGGCCAGCCTGCCGCGCTCGAACCACTGCAGCGGCGTGGCCTTACTCAGCTGCTTCGAGGTGAGCCGGAAGCGAGGGTTGGCGAGGACCGGCTGCAGCGCCTTGAGCGCGTCGAGGCTGTCGCTGAAGGTCGTCGTGGTGGGCGTCCGGACGTCGTCGACCAGCTGACCGCCCGCGGCCGCGAGCCAGGGCGAGAGGCCGCGCAGCGTCGGGGCGACGTAGGCGCCGGCGATGCCCCGGCGGGGCTTGCTCGCGAACTGCAGGGCGGCCGTGAACTGCTCGAGGCTCCACTTGCCGTTCGCCGGGTTGGCGGGCACCGGCAGCCCCCGGGCCTTCATCGCCGCGAAGTCGACGAGGTCGGTGTTGACGTAGAGCACCTCGGGCGAGACCGAGTACGGCATGCAGGTGAGGTGGTGGTCCTCGGAGAAGTCCGAGATCGCGACGCGGGAGTAGCCGTCGCCGAGGTCGACGTTGCGCGCCTCGAGGAAGGTGTCGACCGGCCGGATGACGTCGACGTCGGTGAGGGCCGCGACGTCCGCACGCGGGGTGAGGAAGACGTCAGGCGCCTTCGCGCCGTGAGCGAGGCTGTCGACCATCGCGGACTCGCTCGGCCAGGACTCCACCTTGACGGTCACGCTCGGGTCGATCGTGCGGTACTCCTTCGCGACGGCGCTGTAGGCACCGACGACCCGCGAGCCGCCGTACACGCCGAACGTGAGCGTGACGGGCTCGCCGGCCGAGGGCGAGGACGACGCGGAGGACGGTGATGGGCTCGGCGACCTGCTCGCCTTGGCGTCGGGGCCGCTGCCGCCGCACGCCGCCAGGGTCGAGGCGAGCGCCACGCAGGCGAGGACACCCGTGGCCGCCCGCACCTTCGAGAACCTCACCGACTACCCCCGTTTCGACCGCGTGCAGAGCGCCCCGTCGACGTGCTGGGTCGACGCGCCGCAACGGCGCGTCGACCGGACGGGGCCGCCCCACTGTAGCGACCGGGTGACTGCCCGTTCACGTCGTGTTCTCCCCTGCCGCTATCGGGTCCGTCACAGGTGGTAGGCGCGCGCCGCGGCGATCACCCGGCCGTCGCGCCGGCACCGCGGACGAGCGTCCGCGCGGCGCGACCCAGCGATGCAGTCATAGGGAGCACGCCGGACCGGGAGCGCCTCACGGCGCGTGGCCGCTCGTAGCGGCTGATGTTGGGACCCGGGGCTGCCGCAGCCCGGCGTGCTCGTCGGCCATCCTAACGGCTCAGCCCAACCGATGCTGGAGTTCGGCGTGACCCGCCGCCTCGAGCTGCTCGGAGAGTTGGAGCATGTGGCGGGCGTCCGGGCCGGTGGCGTCGGGGTCGAGGATGGCGCGACCGGCGGCGACGACGCGGGCGAAGGCCGCGGCTCGGAGGAGGACGTCGGCGAACTCACCGCGCGCGATCCCGCGGAGCACCTCGTCGACCATCGTCTTCAACTCGTCAGGACCGGGCGGGTCGGCGACGCCCGCGACCACCCGCGCGACCTGCGCCCGGATCCGCCCGGCGTCGTACTCGCGCGCGACCGTGGTCGGGTCGGCGTAGACCCAGCTGCGCAGGAGGTAGAGCCGCCACAGGCAGCCGGCCAGGGTGTCGGCCGGCGCGCCCGACCAGACCTCCGCGATCGTCTCGATCCCCTCCTCCTCGGCGAGGTGGAGGATCCGCTCGGCGACCTCCGGGTCGTCGCTCTCCCGGGCTCCGCGGACCAGCACCGCGGCGGCGCGGTCGCCGGCCTCCTGCACGAGGGCGGGGTCGGTCCCACCCAGGAGCTGGTCGAAGAAGCCGTCGCCCGGTGTCATCGGCGAGTGGAACTGCCTGGTCATCTGTCCCAGGCTACCGAGACACGCCTTCGGCGAGCGCCTTCCGGATGCGCGCATCGCTGACGGTCTGCCCGGTCCCCAGCTGCTGGGCCCAGAGCTGGACGCGGTATTCCTCGAGCATCCAGCGCACCTGCCGCAGCCGCTCCCCCGGCGGACGTCCTTCGGGCAGCGCCTCGAGCTGGTGGAGGTAGGCCGTCTGGAGGTCCGCGATGCGGTCCATCAGCGTCCGGTCGGCATTGACGTTGCCTGCTCCCGTCAGACCAGCCAGCTTGCGCCGGCGTTCGACGAGGGCGCGCAGGTACGTCGGATAGCGCCGCAACTGGACCGTCCCCGCGTCCCGGACGAAGCCGCCGCGCGGGCCGGGCCGGTGGACGAGCCGGGCGACCTGGTCCTTCATCTCGGTCAGCGCCGGCAACTGGAGCATGTCGGCGCGTCCGGTGAGCGCCCGGTCGGCCTCGCGATGCTCGGCGAGGACCGTGAGGACGTCGCCCAGCACCGCACGCACGCCGGCCACGAGGTCGCGCTCGCCGCCCACGGCGGTCCGGAGGGCGTCGTACTCCTGGCGGGTGCGGACGGGCGGGCGCGCGTCGACGGCCTGCTGGACGACGGCGGCGCGGCAGTCCTCGACGAGCTCGGCGACGGAGGGGTACGGCGACCCCGCGAGCCCGAGCTTCTCCAGGTTGCTCAGTCCGTCGGTGACCGTCTTGGTGACCTCGGGAAGCTCGATCAGCAGCAGCCGGGCGACCCCGAGCCGGTGTCGCGCGTCGGCCTCGTCGGCACTCCCGACCACCATCAGCCCGACCGTCGACCCCTCATCCTCGAGGCAGGGATGGACCGTCACCTCATGGCCGGCACGCTTCTCGGTCACGGTCACCGGGATGTCGGCGAAGACCCAGCGGGTCTCACCGGTGCGGGTCAGTCCGGCCTCGCCCGCGACCTCCGCGATCGCCCGGTCGAACTCGCCGGCGAGGGGCGCCTTGAGCGCGTCGAGGTCCTTCCCCCGGGCCTGTTCGCTGCCGTCCTCGGCCACGATGCGGTAGGTCGGCCGCAGGTGCTCGGGCACCTTCGACCAGTCCCACGCGTCGCGCGGGACGTGGATGCCGGCGGTCGAGCGGGCCCAGCGCTCCAGCGCGTCGAGCAGCGGCTCCTCGCCCGGCGGCGTCTGGGCCAGGAACTGGCGGGCCTTGTCGGGGGCCGGGACGAGACTGACCCGGAGCTGCTTCGGGAGGCTGCGGATCAGCGCGGTGATGAGCTCCTCGCGCAGGCCCGGCACGTTCCAGGAGAAGTCGTCGCCACTGACCCGGTTGAGGGTGGCGACCGGCACGTCGATCGTCAGGCCGTCGTCGGCCGCGCCCGGCTCGAAGTGATAGCTGAGGCTGAAGGTCAACGGCCCGCCGGCCGCGTCGGTGCCGGCCCACTCCTCCGGGTAGTCCTCCTCGGTCACCTCTCCGGCCGCCTCGTTCGTGAGCATGGCGAGGTCGAAGGTCAGCAGGTCCGGCTGGGTGCGGCGGGCGTCCCGCCACCAGCGGTCGAAGTGGGCGCCGCTGACGATGCCCTCCGGCAGGCGACGGTCGTAGAACGCGAAGAGGGTGTGCTCGTCGACCACGATGTCGCGGCGGCGCGCGCGGTGCTCGAGCTCCTCGGCCTGCTCCAGCAGCGCCGCGTTGTCGCGCAGGAAGCGATGGTTCGTCCGCCACTCCCCATAGACCAGGGCATGGCGGATGAAGAGCTCACGGGCGAGCTCCGGGTCGACCTTGCCGTAGGACACGAGCCGGTCGGCGACCAGCGGGACGCCGTACAGCGTGGCCTTCTCGTAGGCCATCACCGCGGCGCGCTTCTGCGACCAGTGCGGCTCCGACCAGCTGCGCTTGACCAGGTCGCCGGCGAGCCGCTCGGCCCACTCCGGTTTGATGGCGGCGTTCTGCCGCGCCCAGAGCCTGCTGGTCTCGACGAGCTCGCCCGCCATGACGAACTGCGGGTTCTTGCGGTGCAGCACGCTGCCGGGGAAGATCGCGAAGCGCGCGCCACGGGCGCCCAGATATTCGCGCGGTCCCGGTCGGCGCTTCTCGCGCGACGCGCTCGGCCCGCGTTTCTCGCGCTCCTCGAGCATCCCGATGTGGGACAGCAGGCCCGAGAGCAGCGCCTGGTGGATGCCGTCCTCGTCCGGGCCCCCGGAGTCGGACTCCGTGGCGGGCCGGCCGAGCGTGATCCCCATCTCCTTGCAGACCTGGCGCAGCTGGGACTCGAAGTCCTGCCACTCCCGGACGCGCAGGTAGTTGAGGAACTCCCGCCGGCACATCCGCCGGAAGGCGCTGCTCGACAGCTCGCGCTGCTGCTGGCGGAGGTAGGTCCACAGGTTGAGCCAGGTGAGGAAGTCCGAGCTCTCGTGCTTGTAGCGCGCATGGAGCTGGTCGGCCTGGGCCTGCTCCTTCGGATGGTCGGCGCCGGGCCGCTCGCGCGGGTCCTGCAAGCTCAGCGCGGCCGCGATGACGACGACCTCGCGTAGGCATCCCAGCCGCTCCGCCTCGAGGATCATGCGGGCGAGACGCGGGTCGATCGGCAGCCGCGCCAGCCTTCGCCCGAGCTTGGTCAGGCGCCCCTGCCGCAGCGCCCCGAGCTCCTCGAGGAGCTGGACGCCGGCCTGGACGTTGCGCCGGTCCGGCGGCTCGACGAAGGGGAACCGGGCGATGTCACCGAGCCCGAGCGAGGCCATCTGGAGGATGACCGAGGCGAGGTTGGTGCGGAGGATCTCCGGATCGGTGAACTCCGGGCGGCCCTCGAAGTCCTCCTCGCTGTAGAGCCGGATCGCGACGCCGGCCGCGACGCGGCCGGTGCGGCCGGAGCGCTGGTTGGCGCTCGCCTGGCTGATCGGCTCGATCGGGAGGCGCTGCACCTTCGTCCGCGCGCTGTAGCGGCTGATCCGTGCGACGCCGGTGTCGACGACGTACTTGATGCCGGGGACCGTCAGCGAGGTCTCCGCCACGTTGGTGGCGAGCACGATGCGGCGGCCGGTGTGGGGCGAGAAGACCTTGTGCTGGTCCGCGGCGGAGAGCCGGGAGAAGAGGGGGACGATCTCGACCAGGTTCGCGCGCCGATCGCGGTTGAGCCCGAGCGCGTCGGTGAGCGCATCCTGGGCGTCGCGGATCTCGCGCTCGCCGGGCAGGAAGACCAGGATGTCGCCGGGGCCCTCGGCGGAGAGCTCCTTGACCGCGTCGACGATCGCCTCGGTCTGGTCGCGGACGACCGGCTCCCCCTCCTCGTCGACGTCGGGACCGTCCTCGGGCAGCTGCATGAGCGGGCGGTAGCGGACCTCGACCGGATAGGTGCGTCCACTGACCTCGATGATCGGCGCGGGCACGCGCGTGCGACCGTCCGCCGACACCGTGGCGAAGTGGGCGGCGAACCGCTCCGGGTCGATCGTGGCGGAGGTGATGATGAGCTTGAGGTCAGGACGCCTCGGCAGCAGCCGCTTGAGGTAGCCGAGCAGGAAGTCGATGTTGAGGCTGCGCTCGTGGGCCTCGTCGATGATGATCGTGTCGTAGCGGCGCAGGTCGCGGTCGCGCTGCAGCTCGGCGAGCAGGATGCCGTCGGTCATCAGCTTGATCCGGCTGCTGGCGCTCGTCTTGTCGGTGAACCGCACCTGGTAGCCGACCAGGTCCCCGAGCTCGGTGCCGAGCTCCTCGGCGATCCGCTCGGCGACGCTGCGCGCCGCGATCCGGCGCGGCTGGGTGTGACCGATGATCCCCCCGCCCACCCGGCCCCCACGGCCGCGACCCAGCTCGAGACAGATCTTGGGCAGCTGGGTGGTCTTCCCGGACCCGGTCTCGCCGGCCACGATCACGACCTGGTGGTCGCGGATCGCCGCCGCGATGTCGTCGCGCCGCTGCGTCACCGGCAGCTGGGGCGGATAGGTGATCGCGATCGACGGGGTCTCGGACATCTCCCCGCCATTGTCCCTGACGGACGGTCATGCTCGCGAACGGATAGCCCTGGCGTCCGCGAACGGCCTACGGTGGGCTTATGGCCGACGAGGAGAACACCAGCATCCGCACCCGCATCAGCCGACTCGTGAGCGAGGAGCGCGACCTGCGCGACAGGCTCGCCGCCCGCGAGATCACGGTCGACGACGAGCACGCCCGGCTCAAGGCCGTCGAGACCGAGCTCGACCAGTGCTGGGACCTGCTCCGCCAGCGCGACGCGCTCCGCGCCGCGGGCCAGGACCCCTCAGCCGCCGCCGTGCGGCCGGAGGGCGTGGTCGAGAACTACCTGGAGTGAGCGCTCAGGCCGGCTCGCTGCGTGCCTTGCGGCCACGCTTGCGGGTGCGCGGCGTCCGGACCGGACCGACCAGACGCGGACCGGCGAGTCGCGCCTCGAGCTTCCGGGCCGGACGCTTGAGCGGCTGGGCGACGTACTCCCCGAGGAAGACGCCCGAGGAGAGCGCCACCGCGATCGACGCGGCTGTGAACATCGCGAGGAGTCCGTCGGAGGTGTCCGGGCCGGTGCCCTCGGAGAGCAGCGTCAGGCCGCGATAGATCGAGAGACCGGGCAGCAACGGCACGACCGCGGAGACGACGACCACCAGCGGCGGCACCCGCAGGCGACCCGAGACCGAGTAGCTCACCAGGCCGACGAAGAACGCCGCCACCCCGACGCCGAGAGCCCGGCCGAGGTCCGTGGGCAGCGCCAGGAAGATGCCCATCGCGACAGCCGCGATGAGCGCGATCGGTGCGATGATCCGCCGTGGGGCGTACGACGCATAGGCGAACGCCCCGGCCGCGATCGCAGCACCGGCGACCGAGAGCGACGTCCCCTGGACATCCGTCGCGCCCGGGGTGATGGGCGGGATCGTGACGCCGACGGCGGAGGCGAGGGCGAGACCGCCGCTCACCCCCGCGATGATGCCGGCGGTCGACATGAGCGCCTCCATGAGCCGGGCGCTGGCGGTGATGTGGAAGCCGGTGAGCGCGTCCTGCAGCGCTCCCATGAAGCCGATCCCCGCGAGCAGCACGACGATGTTCGCAGTGATCGAGGACGACACGTCGATGTCGACCGGTGAGGCGGCGGCGCCCAGGGCGAGCAGCGAGGCCAGGCCGGCGCCGGCGACCTGCTGGTAGAAGATCGGCAGCCGGCGACGCATGAGGCCGAGCTGCAGCCGGTCGATGCCGACGGCCGAGACGCTGGCGAGCAGCGACACCAGCACGCCACCGCCGAGCTGCACCGCGACCGCGGCCGCCATCGCGGCCACGCCGAGGGTGACCGCCCACCGCGGACGACCGTGGCCGCCCGACACGATCCGCGCGAGCTCGGCGCGGGCCTCCTTGAGGTCGAGCGCCCCGCGGATGACGTCGCGGATCAGGTGGTCGACCTGGGTGAGGTGGTCATAGTCGATCGCCCGGATCTGGACCTGCCGGGTGACCAGCACCGGCATCTCCTCGGGATCGGGCTGGTACTGCATCGAGAGGTTGATGTAGGTGACGTCGATCTCGGCGTTGCGCAGCCCCAAGTGCCGGGAGAGGCTCCGCATGGACGCCGCCACGTCGGCCGCACCGGCTCCCGAGGACAGCAACAGCTCGCCCACGCGCAGGCAGAAGTCCAGCGTCAGGTTCACGTCGCGTGCGTCCACGTGCCCGATGTTGCCAAAGAGGCAAGCGCCCCCTGGCGCGGGCCCGGCTCACCTGGAACGCTTTCGTCATGCGGATCGACTTCCACGCCTCGCCCGAGCCGACGCTCGGGGTGGAGTGGGAGCTGGCCATCGTGGACCGCGACACCCGTGACCTGGTCAACGAGGCCGCCCACCTCTTCGCCCGGGCCAAGCCGCGGATGCCCGATCCGAGCCGTCTCCACAAGGAGCTGCTGCGCAACACCGTCGAGATCGTGACCGGCGTGTGCCACACCGTCGCCGAGGCGATGAGCGACCTGCGGGCGACCCTGGACGCCGTCGTCCTCGGCTGCGACGAGCTCGGGGTCGACCTGTACGGCGGCGGCACGCACCCCTTCGCCTCCTGGACCCGTCAGCAGCTCACTCCCGGACATCGCTACGAGGAGCTCATCAACCGCACCCAGTGGTGGGGCCGTCAGATGCTGATCTGGGGCCTCCACGTCCACGTCGGGCTGCCGGAGCAGAGCCGGGTCATGCCGGTGCTGTCCGGACTGCTCACCTACTACCCCCACCTCCAGGCGCTGTCGGCCTCATCGCCGATCTGGGCGGGCGTCGACACCGGCTACGCCTCCAACCGGGCGCTGATGTTCCAACAGCTGCCGACCGCCGGGCTGCCGTTCCAGTTCGAGACCTGGGACCAGTTCGAGGGGTTCGCCCAGGATCAGCTCACCACCGGCGTCGTCGACGAGCTCAGCGAGATCCGCTGGGACGTGCGGCCCTCCCCCCACCTCGGGACGCTCGAGACCCGGATCTGCGACGGCGTCTCGACGTTCGAGGAGCTGGCGGCGCTCGTGGCCCTCGTGCATTGCCTCGTGGTCGACCTCGACGCGCGCGTCGCGACCGGGGCGCCGGTGACCACGATGCCGCCCTGGCATGTGCAGGAGAACAAGTGGCGGGCCGCGCGCTACGGCCTCGAGGCGATCGTCATCCTCGACAGCGAGTCACGCGAGCGGCTCGTCACCGACGACCTCACCGATCTGCTGGCGCGGCTGCAGCCCGTCGCCGAGCGGCTGCGCTGCACCGACGAGCTCGCGTCGGTCTCGACCATCGTGGCGCGCGGGGCGTCCTACCAGCGCCAGCGGGCGGTCGCCGCAGCGACCGACTTCGACCTGGTGGCGGTCGTCGACTCCGTCGTACGCGAGCTGCGGGAGAGCCTGGGCCGCTGATCCGCGCCCCTCACCCGGCTCAGCCAGGTGGCGGCGGAAGCGCGTCGACCGCGTCCATCTGCTCGACCCCGGTCATCACGAGCAGGTCGACGACGAGCGACCGCAGCTGCACGAGCACGACCTCGGCGTTCATCGACGCGGCCCGCTCGACGGCCGCGGTCGCCTCGCCCACGGCCAGCAGCGCCGGACGCGCCGTCACGGCCATCCGGTCCGAGGCGAGCTCCTCGGCCACCTGGTCGGTGGCGTCGGCGAGGTCGAGCGCGAGCGAGGCGTACGACGCCGGCACCGGCCGCCCCAGGTGGGCGGAGACGGCCGCCTGTCGGACGAGCACGCGGGTGGTCCGGATCGCCCGGTCGAGCGGCTCGACGAGCTCCCCCATCTTGCGGACGTTCTCCTTGTGGCGGATCCGGAACGGCGAGCTCGCGACCACGGACATGCCCTCGTCCGCGGCCGCCTGCAGCTCGCGGATGAGGGTGTCGGTGGCCCGGGCGTCCGCGAGGACGGCGTACCCGTGATCGCCCTTCCCCTCGAGCATCACCTGGGCCGCCGCGCGCAACAGCGCGGAGATCTTCCGGACGACGACCGCCGCCTGCTCCCGCGGCCGTCGCAAGGGTGCGGCCGGCACGATCGATGCGGCGACGAGCGCCACGCATCCGCCGATCAGCGCGTCGGTCCACCGCGTGAACGCGGCGCCGCCGGTCGGCAGCACCGTCGTCACGAAGATCGACTGGACGGCGGCCTGATTGATGAAGAGCTGGCTGAAGTTGAACAGCAGCGCGGTCGACATCGCGAGCGCGACGATGAGGCTCAGCTGCCACGGGCCGGAGCCGATCCCCCGGACCAGCAGGTCGCCGAGCAGGACGCCGATCGCGACGCCGAGCGTGATCTCGAGGACCCGCCGCAGGCGTTGGCCGTACGACGTCCCCAGGCTGACCAGCGCGACGATCGGCGCGAACACCGGCTGCGGGTGGCGCAGGACGTCGTCGGCGATGAACCAGGCCGTGCCGGCCGCGACGGCGGCCTGCGCGACGTGCCAGCGCTTCGCCGACCAGCGCCGGTAGCGTGCCCGGGCCTGGCTGCGCGTCTGTGCTCGCAGGCGCGAGGCGGCGTCCGAGAGCATGCCACCGATCCTGCCAGAGCGGCGACGCCACCGGGCGGGATCGGCGGCCATGACCTTCCTCAGGAGACCGCCTCGGGCAACGGGTCCGCGATCGATCCGGCCTGGGCCGCCAGCAGGCCGAGGCTCACCTCCGCGAAGCCGCCGCCGACGGTGTCCGCGACCGCCTGGAGCCGGGCCCGGGTGATGTCGGCGACCGTGGCCAGGCCCGCACGGGCGGCGTCGGAGCCCGCACGGACCGGCTCGGCGGAGTTGACCGACAGACAGGTACGGCGGCCGCCGTCGGCCGCGTTCGCGAGGGCGACCGCGTGGCCCGTCGTCCCCGACCCGGCGAAGAAGTCGAGGACCCGCGCGTCCCCCGGCATCGTCGTGAGGATGCGGCGGAGCAACCCGGTCGGCTTCGGCGACTCGAACACCTTGCCGACCAGCGCCTTCACCTCGGCGACGGCGGTGTCGGTGGAGCCGACCTCGTCGGCGGGCCAGATGGTGCGCAGCTTCTTGCGCCGGTCGCGACCACCGGCGGTGTCGAGCCAGTCCCGCTGATAGACGTCGATGCGTGCCCCCAGCCGCCCGCGCACCCGGCGGCAGACCAGGTCGACGGCGCGGCGCTCGATGAGCGGCGCGCTCCACCGCCACACCGCCGGCGTCCCGTCGCCGAACACCGGCCAGATCTCGACGCCTCCGTCGAAGGCCGCGGTCCGCACCTCGCCCGTCTCCGGGTCGCCCCAGACCGGGAAATGCAGCGTCCGCGCGGTCTCGGGATTGAACTTCTTGTTCGTGTTGCGCAGCGGGAGCCGGCGGTAGCGCCGGCCGTCGGGGGCGACCTGGGGGAAGTCGCGCGCGTCCACGTCGTCGGGGCTCGACGCGTCGAGCACGCAGGTGCGGGCGTCGTACGCGTAGACCAGGAGGTACTCATGGGACGTCGCGAAGCCCTTGCCCAGCTGCCGGCCCTTCGGGTTGAGGTTGACCACGACCTGCGCCAGGAAGCTGCGCTCGCCGAAGACCTCGTCGAGGAGGAGCCGGAGGTACGCCGCCTCGTTGTCGTCGATCGAGACATAGATCGCCCCGCGCGAGGACATGACCGCGCGGGCCGCCTCGAGGCGGGGCCGCATCATGGCGACCCAGGCCTCGTGCCGACCGGCACGCCGGCCGTCCGCGCCGCGCAGGTCGTCGTGGTAGGCCAGCACGCTGCCGGTGTTGTAGGGCGGGTCGATGTAGACCAGGTCGAACTCCTCGCCGGCCCGCGCCAAGGCGTGAAGCACCGCGAGGTTGTCGCCCTCGACGAACGTGTTCCACGCCTCCACGGGCGTCACGCTATCCGGTTCGGCGCCGGTGCACGGAGCATCCGCCCGGCAGGTCGGCGCGGCTCAGCCGGGGACGGCGGCGAACGCGAGGGTGGAGACCGGGGCGAAGCAGTCGACGGTCGCCGGCTCGCGGAAGCTGCTCGTCATCGTGACGGCACTGCCGCGCCGGACGACCGAGACCGTGTCGGCGGGCGCCTCCCGGCAGCCGACGTGAACCACGTGGGCGTAGAGCATCTCTGGGGCGGTGACGGCGAGACCCTCGATCGCCTGTCGTGCCTGGGTCCGTGGGCCGGTCGGCAGCCGGGCGAGGTAGGACCGCTGCGCCCGCGTGTCCGGCAGCGCCGTCGCGGGCGCGGCCAGCCCGCCTATCCGAGCACCGGTCACCGAGACGACGGCGACCCGGGAGTCGCCGACGACGGGGCCAGCGGACCGTGAACCGGATCCGCCGGGGGCGGCGTCGGGTGCGCCGCACCCCGCACCCGCGAGGACCGTGCCGACCACGACGAGGACTCCGAGCATGCCTCTCATGCCTGGACAACGTCGAAGGCCGCCGGATCGTTGCAGGTCGAGGCGGGACCGCCTCGCCCGGATGCGAGGATGCCGCCCGTGCCCCGCTTCACCAAGGCCGAGCTGCAGAGCTACTACGGCGTCTTTGTTCCCGACCTGCTCCCCCGCGACGACCAGGAGCTCAGGCTGCTCTTCGTCGGCATCAACCCGGGGTTGTGGACCGCGGCCACGCAGACCCACTTCGCCCACCCGGTCAACCGGTTCTACCCGGCGCTCCTGGCCGCGGGGATCATCACCCGTCCCGTGGATGCGGCCGCCGGCATGACCGACGAGGACCGCGACCACCTCCGGTCTCGCGGCATCGGCATCACCAACCTGGTCCAGCGCGCGACGGCCCGGGCCTCGGAGCTCACCAACGCGGAGCTCAAGGAGGGCGGCGCCGCCCTCACCCGCCTCGTCGAGGCCCGCCGGCCGCAGGTCGTGGCGATCGCCGGGATCACGGCGTACCGCGCCGCCTTCGGCCTGCCCAAGGCGGTCCCGGGTCGCCAGCCCGAGCCGCTCGGCCCGGCCGAGCTCTGGGTCGTGCCGAATCCCAGCGGGCTCAACGCGCACGAGACCGTCGCCTCGCTCGCCCAGGCGTACGCCGCCGCGGCCCGCGCCGCGGGCGTGATCTGACCCCGGCGGACGCCTTGGCCCCTGGCGGACGCTTCAGCCCCCGGCCGGCCCCGCTGCCGCATCGTCCGGCGCCCCCGCGACGCCCGCCGCGGGGCTCCTCGGAGACGACGGGCCGCCCGGCGATCTCGTCGTTGCCGCGGCCGTCGGGCTGGCAGCCGGGCTGCTGGGCGTCGTACTCCCCGTGGGCGTGGAGGTGGGCTTCTGCGACGGCGTCGTCGGAGACTTCTCCGGGGTCGTGGTCGACGGGACCGGCGATGCCGCCGGCGAGCCGGGGGCCGAGCCCGACGGTGTCGGGGTGTCCGGCGCGGTCGTCGGTGACGACGGTGGCGATGACGGCGGTGGCGAGGTGACCGCCGGTGACATGCTCGGCGCCGCGACCGTGACGGTGACCGTGCTGGACTCGCTCCCCGGCGCAAGGTCCCGGTCGGCGAAGCGGAAGCGGTAGCGCGTCGTCTCCGTCGGGCTGACCTCGACCTGAGGGTCGCCCCCGCTGGCGTCGACGACCGCGACCGGGCTCCAGCCACCACCCCGGGTGCTGGCCTCGAGGATCAGCGTGCCCTGCGGGATGCGGCCGCCGAACCCGTCGGTGAGGCTGCCCGTCAGGGTCACGCGGCCGCCGGCCGACACCGCGTCAGCAGAGGCCGTGATCCCGACCTGGGCGTCGAAGCCCTCGAGGTCATCGACGGTCCCGTCGAGGCGGAGCGCGTCGATCTGGAACGACTGACCGTCGCAGCCGAAGCCGACGGTGACGAAGCCGGCACCGTCACCGTGCTCCGCGGTGAAGTCCGCCACGGTGGCCGAGGCGGCACCGCCGAGCGGCGTGCCGGTGCGGCTGTCGACACGCTCCCAGGCGAAGGAGCGGCCCAAGGCGTCGACCGGGGTCCAGCCGCCGGCGGCGGCGAGCGACGCACGTCCGACCCACAGCGTCGCCGTCCCGCGCATCGCCGCGGGCTGGTAGACGGCGTATGCCACGCCGGTGGTGCCACCGGGGGCCTTCACGTCGAGGCCGACGTGCGTGGTGGCGGCCAGGCTGTCGACGTACGCGAGCGTCCCGACGGCGTTCCCGCCGGCGAGGTCGTAGGCGACACTGCGCTGCCCGAGGTCGGCGTCGGTGGAGATCCGCGGGGCGAGCGTCTCCGGGGCGCGGGAGTAGAGGCCGTCGCAGCCGACGAAGGAGAGCTGGACCGGGCTCCCGAGCGGGAACCGCAGGCCGTGCACGGTGACCGACCCGTCCGCGGCGCCGGCGCTCGCGAGCGGGCCCCCGACGACCGTGGTCGCCGCGATCACCAGACTGCCCACGAGTGCTGTGATCCGCACCGCTCCCCCTCAGTCCCGACTGATGCCGCCGGGGTCATCCTTCCGTCGCCACTGTAGGTCGAAGAGACGCGATGAGGAACAGGGGATGAATACCCTGTCCGCCCGACACCGAGGAGCCTCACCCGACCGGCGTGCGCGACTCCAGGACGCCGAACGCGACCATGCGGTCGTCGGTGTGGAAGAGCTCCGAGCAGGTCGTCAGGGTGATGAGCCGCTGACCCTTCCGCTGGTCCGGCTGGACGCCGCCGTCCGGGTTCTTCGGCAGCGGCGTCGTGACCCACGTGTCGGTGAAGGGGACGACGAGCCCGTCCCCCCGCGAGGTCAGCCGATAGACGTACGTCGCCGTGCGGGTCAGGACCCGGACGCGGTCCCCCACGCGCAGGTCCGGCATGTGGCGCAGCGGCTCGCCGTGGGTCACCCGGTGGGCGGCCAGCGCATAGTTGCCAACGTGTCCCGGCCCCGCCGTACCCGTGAAGTGCCCGAAGCCCGCAGCCAGGACGGAGTCCGAGGTGCCCTCGAAGACGGGGACCTCGTAGTCCTTCCCGAAGCGGGGGATCTCGATGATCGCGCTCGCCCGGCCGAAGTGGGTCGAGGCGCCGCTCTCGCCCTGCTTCCAGGCGTCGCGGAGCTGGTGCACCGCCTCCTTCTGGTGGCGGTGGCTCACCCAGTTGGTGCCCCAGAACTCCCAGGCGACGTAGCCCAGCATCGACAATCCCACGAGGATGAGGACGACGCCGCCCCACAGCGCGACCCGGCGACCGGTCATCGAGCCGCGCTCACCAGCGGCCGTGGACGGCCGCACGGAATCGGGCGTCGTAGAGCCGGTGGACGTCGGCGTCGAAGGCGTCGCCGAGCGGCGACAGGCTGCCCGCCGCGGCGTTCGCCCGGGCCTGGTCGACGTTGCGCGCCCCGGGGATCACCGTGGTGACACCGGGCTGCTGCGCGAGCCAGGCGAGGGCGACCTGCGCCGTGGTCGCGTCCGGGGCGGCAGCCCGGGCCAGGGCGGCGAACTCCTGCGCGGCGGCGACGCCGGTCTCGAAGTCGACGCCCGAGAACGTCTCGCCCTGGTCGAACGCCTCGCCGTGGCGGTTGAAGGTGCGGTGGTCGTCGGGCGCGAAGGTGGTGTGGGTCGTGTAGCGACCGCTCAGCAGGCCGCTGGCGAGCGGCACCCGCACGATGATCCCGACGCCCTTCTCCCGCGCGACGGGGAGCACTTCGTCGAGCGGCTTGAGCCGGAACGCGTTGATGATGATCTGGATGGTGGCGGCGCCGCGCTCGATCGCCGCGAGGGCTTGCGCGCAGGTCTCGACGGAGACGCCGTACGCCGCGATCGCGCCCTCGGACCGCAGCGTCTCCAGGTCGTCGTAGGTCCGCTGCGCCTCGATCACGTCGGTCGGCGGGCAGTGCAGCTGCACGAGGTCCAGGGTGTCGCGCTGCAGGTTCGCCCGGGAGCGGTCGGCCCAGGCGCGGAAGTGGTCGAGGGTGTAGTTGGCGGCGACCTGGTCGCCCCGCCGGCCCATCTTCGTGGCGACGGTGACGGGCGCGCCCGTCTCCGCGAGGAAGCGACCGATGACCTGCTCGCTCCGGCCGTCGCCGTACACGTCCGCGGTGTCGAAGAACGTCACGCCGGCCTCGACACTCGCCTCGAGCACGGCCCGCGCGTCGGCCTCGTCCACGGCGCCCCAGTCGGCCCCCAGCTGCCACGTCCCGAGGCCGATCACCGACACGTCCCTGCCCGTCGATCCGAGCGTCCGCTGTTCCATGCCGCCATCCTCCCGTATCTGCCCGGCGAACCGCCGCTGGTGGGTGGCGCAGGTCGCCCGGTGACTGTCACGGCGCCCCTGGTTGACTGGGCGTGTGGAGCTCCAGGTGACCAGGGCGGGCTTCGCTGCCGTCAAGGGCACCCGCCATCTCGCGTACGACGCCGTGGCGCTCGACGCGCGGGGCGCGCTCGGCGACCGCCGCTACTGCCTGGTCGACGTCACGGGTCGCCGCGTCCTCAAGACGGTGCAGCACCCGGCGCTGGTCGCGGTGACGGCGGAGGTCGAGGGACGCCGGCTCGCCGTCGCGCTCCCTGGCGGTGAGTCCGTCTCCGCCGAGCCGACCTCGAGCGGGGAGACGCTGACCTGCGACTACTGGGGCCGACCGGTGCCGCTGGAGCTTCTGGACGGACCGCACGCCGCCCTCTTCTCCCGTCACCTCGGTCGCGAGGTGCGGCTGGCGGCGGCGCCGCGCGGCGGGGTGGTCTTCGGCGAGCCGCTCACGCTCGTGACGACGGCCTCGGTGCGCGACCTCGCCGAGCGGACCGGTCGGCGCGGGATCAGCGACGACCTCCCGGGAGCGGCGGCCCGGTTCCGCGCCACGCTGCTGGTGGCGACCGACGAGCCGTACGCCGAGGAGCGGTGGCTCGGGCAGGAGGTCGAGGCCGGCGGCGTACGCCTACGGATCGGGGCCCCGATCCCCCGGTGCGCCGTGATCGACCTCGATCCCGCGACCGGCGAGCGGGACGGCCGCCTGCTGAAGGCGCTGGCGACCTACCGTCCGCTCAACCGTGCCGGTGAACCGGCGTTCGGGGTCTACGCCAGGGTCGTCCGGCCCGGGACCGTGTCCCCCTCTTGAGCACATCCGTCCCCAACCTGGAGGACAAGGGCCCCGGTTTCACCAGAAGTGGGGATTCGACCGTCGGGCATGCCTTCCAAGACTGACTCGGGACCGACGGCAACGGCGCCGTCGGCCAGCTCGAGGGAGGCTGGACATGTCAAAGATCCATCGGCTCGTGGCGGTCGCCGCGGTGCTGGCTCTGGCCGGTGCCGGGATCGCCGCGACGAGCCCCGGTGCGGAGGCCCAGAAGGCCGCCGTCCACCACAAAGCGAAGGTCAAGGCCCACAAGCCGGCGCACAAGACGAAGGCCCACAAACCGCGCATCCCGCGGGTGTACGCCAGCGGCTTGCTCACGCCGCTCTCCGCAGCGGTCACACCCAACGGCACGGCGTACGTCACGTCGAACTTCGCCGGTCAGCTGCTCAAGATCGTGCCCGGGAAGGCACCGGTCGTCGTCTACCAGGACCCGAACGGCTATGAGGTCGGCGGCGTCTCGGTCAGCGGCTGGTCGGTCCGCTTCACCGTCACCGAGACCAACCAGCAGACCAACGAGAACGTCGACTCCTGGCTGATGCAGCTCGGCCCCCACGGCACCGCCCGCCAGATCGCCGACATCCACGCCTACGAGGCCGCGGCCAACCCGGACCAGGGCACGACGTACGGCTTCCGTTCCATCGCCTCGAGCTGCGCCGCGCTGTGGCCGACCGCGGACAACGGACCGGCGACCTACACCGGGGCCGTCGACTCGCACCCCTACGCCACGACCCAGCTCGGCGGTTGGACGTACGTCGCCGATGCCGGCGCCAACGCGGTGTTCCTGGTCAGCCCGGGCGGTCGCGTCCGCACCGTCGCCACGTTGCCGGCGATCCCGACGACGCTGACGGCCTCGCAGGTCAGCGGCATGGGGCTCGACCCCTGCTTCGTGGGGACGACGTACTGGTTCGAGCCGGTGCCGACCGACATCGAGATGGGCCGCTTCGGCCAGCTCTACGTCAGCAGCCTGCCCGGCGGCCCTGAGGGCCCGCAGCTGGGCGCACGCGGCAGCGTCTTCACCGTCAGCCCGATCGCGCACCGCGCCCGCCAGATCGTCCGCGGCTTCACCGGAGCCACCGGCGTCGCGGTCGCCCCGAACGGCACGCTCTACGTCTCCGAGATCTTCGGCAACAAGATCTCCCGAGTCACCTGGAGCCGGTTCGGGCCGCACATCTCGACGCTCGCCAAGGTCACCGCACCCGGCGCGGTCGAGTGGACCCCATGGGGCGTCGTCGCCACCACCAACGTGCTCTCCGGGACCGAAAGCGGCTCAGCGCCGGCGGCCCAGCTGGTGAAGTACGGCTACTAGCCGGAGCACGCATCCTCAGTCGCGCGGGCCGGGTCGAGGGGGATCCGGCCCGCGTGCTGGTCCGACTTCGCGGCCAGGACCGCCGAGGTTCAGCCCAGGGCTGCCAGGTCGCGTATGACATCACGGGCCGAGCCGGTCCGAGCGCTGCGGAAGCCGGTGCCTGCCCATAGATGCAGCCGGTCCGTGTCCCCGGCCTTCGCCGCCGCCACCCGCAGCGGCCGCGTCAGATGGTGGAGCGCCGGGTAGCCCACCGGCGCGGACGCCTCGTGCCGCTTCATGAAGCCGTTGAGCAAGCCACGGGCCGGCCGCCCGGTGAAGCTCCGGGTCAGCGCGGTCGCCGTGAACCGGGGCGAGGCCAACGCGTCCTTGTGCACCGTCGACGCACCGGACTCGTCCGTGCGGAGCAGCAGCGTGCCGACCGCGACCGCCGTCGCTCCCGAGTGCAACAGCTCGGTGACCCGCGTCGACCCGTCAACGCCCCCTGCCGCGACCGTCGGCAGACCCGTCGCGGCGATCACACCGCGGGTCAGCGCGGCGGTGTCCATGGGGGTGATCTCGCGCCGGGGATCGTGCGTCCCGCTGTGCCCGCCGGCCTCACTCCCCTGCGCGACGACCGCGTCGAAGCCGATCTCCTGGGCAGCGTACGCCTCCTCGACCGTCGTCACGGTGGCCAGCAGCATGCTCCCCGCCTTCTTCAGGCGCGCCACGTCCTTCGCCGATGGCAGACCGAACGTGAACGAGACGTACGCCGCCGGCTGGGACGCCAAGAGCGCGACCTTCTCCGACCAGTGGTCATCGTCCGCGACCGGCTCAGCGGGCAGGTCGACGCCCAGGACCGCTGCCTCGGGCATCAGCTCCTCGCGATAGGCCCGGTACGCCGCACGATCGACGGGCTCGCGGTCCGGGACGAACAGGTTGACGCCCACCTCAATATCGGCGCGCCGCAGCTCTGCGAGGTCCGCAGCAAGCCCGTCCGGGTCCCGATAGCCGGCCGGGAAGAACGCGAACCCGCTGGCACCGGTCACCGCCTCCGCCAGGGCGACGGTCGACGCACCGCCTCCCAGCGGGGCCCCGACGACGGGAACGTCCGTGCCGAAGATGTTGGGCACACGCCCAGATTCACGCGGCATCATTCCTCGCCGCTCCACCGGCGGCCGACATCGATGGCGGTCCTCATACCGCCTCAGTAGCCCGACGCGACGCGCCGAATGCACCGCGGCGGCGTCCCTCGATGTGAGCTTGCCGCAAAAAGGGGTGTGGAAATGAGAGCAGCGCCGGCCCCGTCACCGGGGCCGGCGCTGCACAAAAGTATGTCCGGCGGCGTCCTACTCTCCCACAACCTCCC
Organism: Nocardioides eburneus; assembly: GCF_040838215.1. Classification (NCBI taxonomy): domain Bacteria; kingdom Bacillati; phylum Actinomycetota; class Actinomycetes; order Propionibacteriales; family Nocardioidaceae; genus Nocardioides; species Nocardioides eburneus. Next base: position 47,339 of record NZ_JBFPJR010000031.1, read on the forward strand.
GGTTGCAGTACCATCGGCGCTGAAAGGCTTAACTTCCGGGTTCGGGATGGGACCGGGTGTTTCCCTTTCGCTATGGCCGCCGTAACTCTACCGACCAACCCCGGGGTCCCGGGGATGGCCAAAACCATGAGTCACGATAGTTGTCGTGGACGCGAGCGCTTTGTGGCGGGTTGTCTTTGCAAAGTGTTTGTGAAGACAAGCCCTCGGCCTATTAGTACCGGT
>NZ_JBFPJR010000032.1:0-43430 GCF_040838215.1 Nocardioides eburneus
TCCGACACCGGACCCGCGCTCTACGGCCACTTCGGCCAGGGCTGCGTCCACACCCGGATCCCGTTCGACCTCTACTCGGCCGAGGGCGTCGCGCACTATCGCGCGTTCATGGAGCGCGCCGCCGACCTGGTGGCCTCCTACGGCGGCTCGCTGTCGGGGGAGCACGGCGACGGCCAGTCCCGGGGCGAGCTGCTGCCACGCATGTTCGGCGACGAGGTCGTCCGCCTCTTCGAGCAGGTCAAGGGCCTCTTCGACCCCGACGACCGGATGAACCCCGGCAAGGTCGTCCACCCGGCCCCGCTCGACGCCCACCTCCGGCTCGGCCGGGACTGGGCGCCCCGCCAGCCCGAGCCGCTGCAGTTCACCTTCCCGCACGACGGCGGCTCGTTCCGCGAGGCGGCGAACCGCTGCGTCGGCGTCGGCAAGTGCCGCAAGCTCGAGAACGAGGGCGGGACGGTGATGTGCCCGTCCTACCAGGTCACCCGTGAGGAGGAGCACTCCACCCGAGGCCGCGCGCGGCTGCTCTTCGAGATGCTCGACGGCCACGGCGACGGGCCCATCAAGGACGGCTGGCGCTCCCGCGAGGTGCGCGATGCGCTCGACCTGTGCCTGGCCTGCAAGGGCTGCAAGACCGACTGTCCCGCGAACGTCGACATGGCGACCTACAAGGCGGAGTTCCTCTTCCACCACTATCGGCACCGGCTGCGCCCACGCGCCGACTACGCGCTCGGCTGGCTGCCGGTCGTGGCCCGGCTGGTGCGTCGCACCGGCCTGGTGCGGGTCGGCAACATCCTCGCGCGCATGCCCTTGCTGCGACGGCTCGGCACGCGCGCCGCCGGGCTCGAGGACCGGTCGGTCCCGGCCTTCGCCACCGAGACGCTGCAGGAGTGGTGGGCCCGGCGGGAGCCCCGTGCCGACGGCCCACGCGGCCGGGTGATGCTGTGGCCCGACACGTTCACCGACCAGTTCCACCCCGACGTCGGGAAGGCCGCGGTCGCCGTGCTGGAGGCCGCCGGGTGGGGCGTCACGCTGCCGCCCGCCTCGGCCGGGCCGCTGTGCTGCGGGCTCACCTGGATCTCGACCGGCCAGCTCGACCAGGCGAAGCGGCAGTTGCGTCGTACGGTCGACGCGCTTGCCGCCCATGTCCGCGCCGGCGGCCTGGTCGTCGGCCTCGAGCCGAGCTGTACGGCGGTGTTCCGCTCCGACGCCGCCGAGCTGTTCGCCGGCGACCAGGACGTCCACCGGCTGCGCGACCACACCGTGACGCTCGCCGAGCTCCTGACCCAGCACACCGACGGCTGGGAGCCGCCGCCGCTGCCCGTCCACGGGCTCGCGCAGGTCCACTGCCACCAGCACGCGATCATGGGCTGGGACGCCGACCAGGAGCTGCTCCGCCGCGCCGGCGCCGACGTCGAGCACCTCGACTCCGGCTGCTGCGGCCTCGCCGGCAACTTCGGCTTCACCGCCGGCCACGGCGAGGTCAGCCGGGCCTGCGCCGAACAGGTGCTGCTGCCGCGGCTGGCGGAGGCGGACGCGGACGAGGTCGTCCTGGCCGACGGCTTCTCCTGCCGCACCCAGATCGACGAGCTCGACCGCAGCGGCCACCGGCCGCTCCATCTGGCCCAGCTGCTCGCCCAGGGCCTCTCGCCCTCCGCGGGCGCTGCGACCGCCGAGCCCGCGGACGCGTCCACGCATCGACCCACGCACCGATCCACCCAGGGAGAGGAAGGTCCACGATGAGCACCACCGTCGCCGACAAGCTGCTGGAGCGGCTCCGCGAGTGGGGGGTCGAGCAGGTCTTCGGATACCCCGGGGACGGCATCAACGGGATCGTCGGCGCGTTCTCGCGCGCCGGGGACCAGCCCCGGTTCATCCAGGCACGGCACGAGGAGATGGCCGCCTTCGAGGCGGTCGGGTTCGCGAAGTTCTCCGGCGAGGTGGGGATCTGTGCCGCCACCTCCGGGCCGGGCGCGATCCACCTTCTCAACGGTCTGTACGACGCCAAGCTCGACCACGTGCCGGTCGTCGCCATCGTGGGCCAGACCAACCGGTCGGCGATGGGCGGGAACTACCAGCAGGAGGTCGACCTGATCTCGCTGTTCAAGGACGTGGCGAGCGAGTACGTGCAGATGGTCACCGTGCCCGAGCAGGTGCCCAACGTCATCGACCGGGCGATCCGGATCGCGCTCGCGCGGCGGGCGCCGACCGCGGTGATCATCCCCAACGACGTGCAGGAGCTCGACTACACCCCGCCCGAGCACGCGTTCAAGATGGTGCCCTCCAGCCTCGACATCAACCAGCCGACCGCCGTCCCGGACGGGGCCGCCCTGCGGCGCGCGGCCGACGTCCTCAACGCCGGCTCCAAGGTGGCGATCCTCGTCGGTCAGGGCGCGCGCGCCGCCGCCGACGCGGTGACGGCCGTGGCCGACGTACTCGGAGCCGGGGTCGCGAAGGCGCTGCTCGGCAAGGACGTGCTCAGCGACGAGCTGCCGTGGGTGACCGGCTCCATCGGGCTGCTCGGGACCCGGCCGAGCTATGAGATGATGCGCGACTGCGACACGCTGCTGACCGTCGGGTCGAACTTCCCCTACAGCCAGTTCCTGCCCGACTTCGGCCAGGCCCGGGCCGTCCAGATCGACCTGGACGGCGCGATGATCGGGATGCGCTATCCCTACGAGGTCAACCTCGTCGGGGACGCGCGGACGACGCTCCAGGCGCTCCAGCCGCTGCTGACCCGGAAGGAGGACCGGAGCTGGCGCGAGGGCATCGAGGCCGGCGTGCGCCGCTGGTGGGACACGATGGACAAGGAGGCGCAAGTCTCCGCGGACCCGATCAACCCGATGCGGATCTTCAGCGAGTTCTCCGCGCAGGCGCCCTCCGACTGCCTCATCGCCGCGGACAGCGGCTCCGCCGCGAACTGGTATGCCCGCCAGATCCGCTTCCGGGCCGACATGCGTGGCTCGCTCTCCGGCACGCTGGCCACGATGGGGCCGGCGGTGCCGTATGCGATCGGCGCCAAGTTCGCCCACCCGGATCGACCGTCGATCGCGTTCGAGGGCGACGGCGCGATGCAGATGAACGGTCTCGCCGAGCTGCTCACCATCAGCCGCTACTGGCGGACCTGGAGCGACCCGCGGCTCGTCGTCGCCGTCCTCCACAACAATGACCTCAACCAGGTCACCTGGGAGCTGCGCGCCATGGGCGGCACGCCGGACTTCATCGAGTCCCAGCAGCTCCCGGACCTGTCGTACGCCGACGTCGCCGCCGCCATCGGGCTCGGATCGCTCACCGTGACCGACCCGGAGGACCTCGCCGGCGCCTGGCGCCACGCGCTCTCCGCCGACCGCCCCTACGTGCTCGACGTGCACTGCGACGCCGACATCCCGCCGATCCCGCCACACGCCGACCTCGACCAGGTGCTCAACATGTCGAAGGCGCTCATCAAGGGCGACACCTCACGCTGGGGCGTCCTCAAGGAGGGGATCAAGACCAAGGCGCAGGAGCTGCTGTCCCACCGTGAGTCCTGAGCCCACCGAGCCCGCCGCGAAGGCGGCCGCCACCGACGAGGCGACGCAGGTCGCCACCGTCGAGACGGCCGCGTTCCGGATCCCGACCGACGCGCCCGAGGCGGACGGCACCTTCGCCTGGGACGCCACCACGCTCGTCCTCGTCACGGTGCGCACCGCCGATCCGCGCGGACCGGCGGGCACCGGGTGGACCTATGCGCCCGCCGCGGCGGCGGCCTTCATCCAGGAGCTGCTCGCGCCCGTCGTGGTCGGCCGCAGCGTCGGGGACGTGACGGCGGCATGGACGGCGATGCGGGCCGCGCTCCGCAACGCCGGTCGCCCCGGTCTGGGCGCGATGGCGATCTCCGCCCTCGACGTGGCGCTCTGGGACCTCCAGGGCCGGCTGCGCGGACTGCCGCTGCACCGGCTCTGGGGCGCGACCCGGCCATCGGTCCCGGTCTACGGCAGCGGTGGCTTCACGACGTACGACGACGACCGGACCGCCCGTCAGCTCGAGGGGTGGCTCGCCGAGGGGTTCGGCAGCGTGAAGATCAAGATCGGCGAGTCCTGGGGCACGCGCGTCGAGCGCGACCTGCACCGGGTGGCGCTGGCCCGGCGGGTCGCCGGCGAGCGGACCGGGCTCTTCGTCGACGCGAACGGCGGCTATCAGGTCGGTCAGGCCGTCCGGGTCGGCCGACGGCTGGCGGACCACGGTGTGACCTGGTTCGAGGAGCCGGTGAGCTCCGACGACACCGACGGGCTGGGCCGGGTCCGGCGGGCGCTGGACTGCGACGTGGCCGCGGGGGAGTACTGCTACGAGCCCCGCGACGCCGCTCGGCTCCTCGACGCCGGGGCGGTCGACTGCCTGCAGCTCGACGCCACCCGCTGCGGCGGCTACACCGGCTGGTTCCGTGCCGCCGCGCTCGCGGAGACCCGCGGCCTCCAGGTCTCGGGCCACTGCGCGCCGTACCTCCACGCGCCGGTCGCCGCCGCCACACCTGCCCTGCGTCACGTCGAGTGGTTCCACGACCACGTCCGCATCGAGCAGCGCCTGCTCGAGCCGGCGTACGGCGCCCCCGGCGGCCTGCTCGCGCCGAGCGAGCGCCCCGGGCACGGCTGGGACGTGCGGCCCGGCCGGCTCGCTGAGCACCGCGTCGCCTGAGTCACCTGTCCGCCTGACCGCCGCAGGGAAGGAGCCTTGTCCGTGACCAGCCCGCCGCTCTGGCTGGACGTCGTCGCCTGGGTCGCGCTGGGCGGGGCCCTCGCGTGCGCCGCCTGGATCCTCGTCGACGTGCGCCGCTTCCGCCCGCACATGCCCGTCATGGCCTGGGTCTGGCCGATCACCGCGTTGTACGCCGGTCCGCTCGCCGTCTGGGGCTACTGCCGCTTCGGGCGGCCGACGAGTCATCGCTGGCTCGCGGAGCACGACCTCGACGAGCCGCCGTCGAAGCCGCGGTGGGCGACCGTCGCCGTCGGGGTCAGCCACTGCGGCGCGGGCTGCACGCTCGGCGACATCGTCGCGGAGTGGATCGTCTTCGCGCTCGGCCTGACGATCGCCGGCGAGGCGCTCTACCCCGAGCTCATCGGCGACTACGTGCTCGCGGTCGCCCTGGGGCTGGTCTTCCAATACTTCGCGATCGCGCCGATGCGCGGCCTCGGACTCCGCGAGGGCCTCATCGCCGCGGCCAAGGCGGACATCCTCTCCCTGACCGCCTTCGAGGTCGGCCTCTTCGCGTGGATGATCCTCCAGGCGATGGTGATCTTCCCGGCGCCGCACCACCTGCACCCCGACAGCCCGGTCTACTGGTTCGGGATGCAGATCGGGATGTGCCTCGGCTTCCTCACCTCCTATCCGGTCAACGCGTGGCTGATCCGGAAGGGGATCAAGGAGGCGATGTGACGGCGGACGGGCCCCGGGTCAGAGCGTGGGGGCGATCGCGGGCAGCAGGTCCTGGAACGTCCGGCCGTTCGCGATCGCACCGATCGCGGTCATCGACCAGCCGGCGCCGTCGCGGGAGACCTTGGCCATGATCTGCGCGGTGTGGGAGCCCGAGCCGGTGAGCTCATAGCGCGCGATCTCCTGGCCGGTGGTCTCGTCGACCAGCCGGCAGAAGGCGTTCTCGATCTGGGAGAAGTTCTGCCCGGTGAAGGAGTTGATCGTGAAGACGATCGTCGACACCGTCGCGGGAAGCCGGTCGAGGAAGACGGTGATCGACTCGTCGTCGCCCTCACCCTCGCCGGTGAGGTTGTCGCCGGAGTGACGGACCGCGCCGTCCTTGCTGTTCAGCTGGCGGAACCACACCTGGTCGACGACGCGCTTGCCGGCGTCGTAGAGCACCGCGGAGGCATCGAGATCGATCGACTGCGCGCGCGAGCCGAAGAGGCCGCGCTTCTTCACCGCGTCCCAGCCCAGTCCCATCCGGACGTGGGTGAGGGTGCCACCGTCGCCCTTCTTCAGCGAGACGGTCTGGCCCTTGGACAGTGAGACGGACATCGGACTCCTCCGGGTCGGGGATGATCGGCGCTGAGTTTCCACACCCTAGCGAGGTCGAAACCGGGGGACGTTTCGATCCGAGGTTTCGTTGGGGGTTGTGCACGGTAAGTTCGCAGGCGACAGACGCCCGTTGGGCGCGATCTGACCAGAGGACGAAGGAGAAGCGCCATGCCCGTCTCGCTCACCAAGGGTGGCAACGTCTCGCTCACGAAGGAGGCCGGGCCGTCGGGCCTGTCGGCCGTCACGGTCGGCCTGGGCTGGGACGTGCGTACGACGACGGGCGCCGACTTCGACCTCGACTCCTCCGCGCTCGCGGTGACGGCCGAGGGCCGTGTGCTCTCCGATAAGCACTTCGTCTTCTACGGCAATCTCGTCAGCGCCGACGGCTCGATCGAGCACACCGGCGACAACCTGACCGGCCAGGGCGAGGGTGACGACGAGCAGATCAAGGTCAACCTCGCCGCCGTGCCGGCCGAGGTCGACAAGATCGTCGTCGCGGTCTCGATCTACGACGCCGACGCCCGCGGGCAGAACTTCGGCCAGGTCCGCAACGCCTTCATCCGGGTGGTCAACCAGGCCGACGGCACCGAGCTCGCCCGCTACGACCTCTCCGAGGACGCGTCGACGGAGACCGCGATGATCTTCGGCGAGGTCTACCGCAACGGCGGCGAGTGGAAGTTCCGCGCCGTCGGCCAGGGCTATGCCTCCGGCCTGGCCGGGATCGCCAAGGACTTCGGCGTCAACGTCTGACGGCGCCGGCCGCTCACCAGCTCGCGAGAGAAGGGGTACTCCACATGTCCGTCTCCCTGACCAAGGGTGGCAACGTCAGCCTGTCCAAGATCGCGCCCAGCCTGACCAACGTCGCGGTGGGGCTCGGCTGGGACGTCCGCACCACCACCGGCGCCGACTTCGACCTCGACGCCAGCGCGCTCATCTGCGGCGCGAACGGCAAGGTCCTCTCCGACCAACACTTCGTCTTCTTCAACAACCTCACCTCGCCCGACGGTGCCGTCGAGCACACCGGTGACAACCTCACCGGGGAGGGCGAGGGCGACGACGAGGTCATCAACGTCAACCTCACCGCGCTGCCCGAGACCGTCGACAAGGTCGTCTTCCCGGTCTCGATCTATGACGCCAACACCCGGCAGCAGTCCTTCGGCCAGGTGATCAACGCCTTCATCCGGATCGTCGACACCGCGAACGGCGCCGAGCTCGCCCGCTACGACCTCTCCGAGGACGCCTCCACCGAGACGGCGATGATCTTCGGCGAGCTCTACCGGCGCGAGGGGGAGTGGAAGTTCCGGGCCGTCGGCCAGGGCTACGCCTCCGGCCTGGCCGGAATCGCCAAGGACTACGGCGTCAACGTCGGCTGAGCCCGCGCTCCGTCGTCCGCCACCCGTTCACCCCCGCCAGGCTGCCTGCGCAGCCCGACATCAAGGAACCCCCTGTTGCTCCTCAAGACCTTCAAGTGGCCGCTCGCGGTCACGGTCGTCGCCCTCGTCGGCGCGTTCATCCTCGGTGGTCCGACGGCCTTCGGGCTGGTCGCGATCCTCGCCGTCCTCGAGATCTCGCTCTCCTTCGACAACGCGGTCGTCAACGCCACGGTCCTCGAGCGGATGAACCCGTTCTGGCAGAAGATCTTCCTCTCGATCGGCATCATCATCGCCGTCTTCGGGATGCGGCTGATCTTCCCGCTCATCATCGTCGGGATCACCGCTCACCTGAACCCGATCGAGGTCGTCCAGAAGGCCCTCGACGGCGGCTCGGTCGACACCCCGGGGACCTACGCCCACCTGCTCCACGACGCCCACCCGGCGATCGCGGCGTTCGGCGGGATGTTCCTGCTGATGCTGTTCCTCGACTTCGTCTTCGAGGACCGTGAGATCGCCTGGCTGGCGTGGATCGAGCGTCCGCTGGCGAAGGTCGGCAAGCTCGACCAGCTCTCGGTCGTCGTCGCGCTCGCCGCCCTGGTGGTCGTGGCGCAGACGATCGCCGAGCATCCCGACACCGTGATGGTCTCCGGCGTCCTCGGCCTGCTCGTCTACCTCCTCGTCGGTGGGCTGGGCGACCTCTTCGAGGAGGCCGGGGAGCATGAGGAGGTCGAAGACGGTGGTCCGGGCAGCGCCGTGCAGGCCGCCGGCAAGGCCGCGTTCTTCCTCTTCCTCTACCTCGAGGTCCTCGACGCGTCGTTCTCCTTCGACGGCGTCATCGGCGCGTTCGCGATCACCCAGGACATCTTCATCATCGCCGTGGGCCTCGGGGTCGGGGCGATGTACATCCGGTCGCTCACGGTCTTCCTGGTCCGCAGGGGCACGCTGTCGGAGTACGTCTACCTCGAGCACGGCGCCATGTGGGCCATCGGCGCCCTCGCCGTGATCCTGCTGATCACCATCAAGTACGAAGTCCCCGAGATCGTCACCGGTCTCATCGGCGTCGGCTTCATCGCCCTCGCCTTCATCTCCTCGCTCATCCGCCGCCGCAACGAGCCGGCCGAGGAGCGGGAGAACGAGACCCTCACGGTCGGCTGACCCACTCCTCGCCGAGTCGGCGTCCACGGACGCCGACTCGGCGCGCCATCTGCGCCGACTCCATCAGGCGCGGAGGGCCTGCCAGGCGGGGCCGACCATCACCCGGGCGGTCTTGCCGTCGGCGTACACGCCCAGGGCCTTCATCTCCCAGGTGCCGCCCGGGGTGCGCAGGAGGGCCGCGATGACCACGCCGGTGCTCGGCTGTGAGTGGGTCAGGTCATAGCGGACCAGCTCGGCGCCGCGGTCGTCGAGCAGACGGCAGAACGCCCGGCTGACCTCGGTGAACCGCTGGCCGCCGTAGGAGTTGATGGTGAAGGCCAGCGCGGTGACCTGGGGAGGGACGGCGGAGAGCCGCACCCGGATCTGCTCGTCGTCGCCCTCGCCGGCGCCGGTGAGGTTGTCGCCGCTGTGCTGCACGGCGCCGCCGAAGCCGGACTTCTGGCCGAAGTAGACGAGGTCGACCGGGTTGCCCGAGGCGTCGTAGCCGATCACCGACGCGTCCAGGTCGATCGACCGTCCCCGTCGCGCCGGGTCCCAGCCCAGGCCGAGGGTGACCAGGTCGAGCGCGGGCGCGCCGGTCTTCACCAGGCTCACCTTCTGGCCCTTGACCAGGCTGACCCGACCCTTGTCGAGGTTGACCGTCGGCGGGCCCGACGGGGCCGGGGGCGCGGGCGGAGCCGGTGGTGCGGCCGGAGCTGGCGGCGCGGCGCTCGCCGGTGCGGGCGGTGGGGGAGGCGTGGGCGTGGGGCTCCAGCCGGCGCCGGGCGGCGGCGGAGGCGGGACGGAGGAGGGCGGCGTGGGCGGCGGAGGAGCGGGCGCGGCGGAGGCCGGCTCCTCGACGCTGATGCCGAAATCGGTGGCAAGACCGGCGAGCCCGGAGTCCCAGCCCTGGCCGACGGCGCGGAACTTCCAGGCGCCGTCGCGGCGGTAGAGCTCTCCGACGACGAAGGCGGTCTCGGTGGTCGCCCCCATCTCGTCGAAGCGAGCGATCTCGGCGCCGGTGGCGGCGTCGGCGACGACGACGGAGAGCCCCTGGACCTGGCCGAAGGTGCCGCCGTCGGCGGACGCGGCGAGCGCCACCTTCTCGACCTCCGCCGGGACGCGACCCAGATCGACGGCCACCGTGTCGACGGTCCCGGTCTTGCCGCGGTGGGCGACGGACCCCGACGCGTGGGTGGGCTGGTTGTAGAAGACGAAGTCGGCGTCGTCGCGCACCTTCCCGGTCGGGCCCAGCAGCAGGCCGGAGAGGTCGAGGTCGGGCACGCCGGGGCCACCCGTCCAGGTCAGCGTGACGAGGACCGACTCGCTCGCGATCGGCGTGTTGGCGCCCTTGGACAGCGTCGTCATGCTCGGATCGTGCCACAGTCGGCAAGCGGCGCGAGGCGGAGGTGCGCGGCAGGTTTCGACGACGTACCAACGGTCAAGATGCGGGTGATACCGTCCGCGCCATCCGGGCACCACCGCCGTCGCGCGACCCGAGCCCGTCGTCCCCGAGGTTGTCATGCGCCACTTCCCGCAGCTCGCCCAGCGTGACCTCGACGCGCTCTTCCACCGCGTCCCCCAGCCCTTCGGCCGTCAGTCCGACCTCGACACGCTCGCGATGGCGCTCGGCGCGACGCTCTACATGCCGGCGACCCGGCCGCGCCTGGCCGACGACCTGGTGAAGCAGGCCGCCCAGGGGGTCATGAGCAGCGTCGTCTGCCTCGAGGACGCCATCGCGGACAGCGACCTCCCTGCGGCGCAGGACAACGTCGTACGCCAGCTCGCCGAGCTCGGTCGGCGCGACCCAGAGGCCGAGTCGTTCCCGCTCACGTTCGTGCGGGTCCGCCATCCCGACCAGATCGGCGACATCACCACCGGGCTCGGCGAGCACGCCCGGCTGCTGTCCGGCTTCGTGCTGCCGAAGTTCACCGACGAGACCGGGAGTGCCTTCCTCGACGCGCTCGAGGACGTGCGGCAGGCGACGGGCCTGCCGCTGCTCGCGATGCCCGTGATCGAGTCGCCCGGGGCGATCTATCGGGAGAGCCGTCAGGACACCCTGCTCGGGGTCGCCCAGCTCCTGGCGAAGCACCGCGACCTCGTGCTCGCGGTCCGGCTCGGGGCGACCGACCTGTCCTCGGCGTACGGCCTGCGGCGCAGCCGCGACCTCACCGTCTACGACGTCCCGCTCGTCGCCGAGGTCATCATGGACGTCGTCAACGTGCTGGGCCGCGCCGACGGGACGGGCTACGTCGTGACCGGTCCCGTCTGGGAGCACTTCGTCGACCAGGACCGGCTGTTCAAGCCGCGGCTGCGCCAGACGCCGTTCGTGGAGCAGGGGGCGGCGCGGCTGCGTCAGACGCTCGTGACGCGCGACCTCGACGGCCTCATCCGCGAGATCGTGCTCGACAAGGCCAACGGCCTGACCGGCAAGACCGTCATCCACCCGACCCACGTCCTCGCCGTCCACGCGCTCTCGGTCGTCACCCATGAGGAGTGGTCCGACGCCTGCGACATCCTCGGCCACGACATGTCCGGCGGCGGGGTCCGCGCCTCGGCCTACCGCAACAAGATGAACGAGGCGAAGCCGCACCGCGCCTGGGCCGAGCGCACCCTGCGCCGCGCCCGCCTCTTCGGGGTCGCCGCCGAGGACGTGGGCTTCGTCGACCTGCTCGTCGCGGGGGTCTCCGCCACCCGCTGACGCGGCGACGGAGTCAGGCGCCGGCGATGGCCTCCCGCGTGCGGCGTACGACGCCGGCGGTGACGTCCCGGACGGCCCGGAGCTCGACGAGGTAGCTCCAGTAGTCCGGGTGGGTGCCTTCGAGCCGGCCCGCGGCGGCGTCGAGGCGCGCCATGAGACCGTCGAGGATGGCGGGCTCCCCGGCGGGGGCCCTGGTGCCGGCGGAGACGACGAGCCGCTGGGCGTCGCGGACGACGAAGCGGACCCGGTCGAGCTCGGCGGCGGGATCCTCGGCGAGCGCGTCGAGGTCGCGCCGCCGGGCGACGACACCGTTGACGCCCTCCTCGGCGGCCGCGAGGTGGCCGCGACCCTCCTCGAGGTGGCGGGCGGCGGCGTCCCAGTCGCCGGAGCTCTGCGCCGCGGCGGCCTGGGCGAGGAGCCCGCGCGCCTGCTCGAGCTCGCGCTCGGCGGTCTCGGGGACGTGGTCGAGGTCCTCGGAGCAGGCCAGGGAGTAGGTGCGACGCAGGTAGGAGAGGGTCTCGCGGACCTGTGGGATGCGGCCCGCGATGCCGTCCAGACGGGTCCGCGAGGACGCCAGCCGGCCGCCGCCGGAGGTCTTGAGCGACTGCAGCCTGGTCGCGGCCTCGACGACGTCGTCCGCGGCGGTCGCGAGCTCGGCGGCGGCGTCGATCGCCGCCTGCGCGCCGGCGCGGAACGCCCCGCCGGCGGCGACCTGGCCGAGCTGCTCGGCGCGGGCGAGACGCGTGTCGAGGTCGGGGGAGACGATGCCGGCCGCGCGCGCGTCGGCGGCGGCCTGCCGCGCGCGTGCGAGCGCCTGCGTCGCCTTGTTGACCGCCGGCTGGACGCGGCTGTGCACGTCCTGCAGGCGGTCCTGGAGCTCGGCGTTGCGCGCGCGGAACTGGTCGATCTGCTGGCGTGCCGACTCGAGTCGGCCGTAGACGTCGTGGAATGCCCGGTGGGCGTTGACCAGCGTGTCGACGTCGGGCGCCTGGGCGGTCAGCACGCCGTCGTACTGGTCGAGCGCGGCGATGTAGTCCTGCGCCGCCCGGTCGCTGGCGCTCAGCAGGGGAGCGAGCGTGCTCGTCACCCGCTGGGCCTTCGGCCCGGGCTCGACCTGTGCGTAGGCCTCGACGAGCGCGGCGGTCATCTTGTGGGCGTCGTCGAGGGCGAGGAACGCGCCGGCCGCGGAGTCCTTCGCGGCGCTCGCACCCTGCCTGGCCTGCTCGATCCGCTCCTGGCGCGCGCGGGAGGAGAACACCGGTGCGTCCCTCCTCGTCCCGCGCTTTCCAGAGCCTGACTGTGCTTCGGACAGCGTAGTCGAGAGCTCCGCCACCGGGCGTGGCCGTCGATGCGGTTCGCCCGGATCCGGGGCGCGTGGGTGATGATGTCACCCGTGCAGACGGAGCCGGGTCCTGAGTCGAGAGGGGCGCAGCCTGCTGCGCCGGCGGAGCTGTGGTCGGGGGCGTGGGCGGCCGAGCGGCTCGGGATCACGCTGACGACCACCGCGGCCCCGGTCGGGCTCGGCCTGGAGGACCTGGTCGGCGTCGCCGTACGCCGCAACCCGCGCCGGGCTCAGCTGCTGGTGTCGCGCGTGCTCGGCAAGCACGTGCCCGTCCATCCGCTGCGGGTTCTCGGCACGGGGATGCGTCTCGGCGGGCTCGTGCGCGCGCTGGGCGTGGGCGAGGCGGTGGTGCTCGGGTACGCCGAGACCGCCACCGGGCTGGGCCACAGCGTGGCCGACGCCCTGGGTGCTCCGATCCTGCACTCGACGCGCCGGCCCGTGCTCGGCGTCGCGCCGGTCGGCGGCTTCGAGGAGGAGCACTCCCACGCGACCTCCCACCTGCTGCTGCCGGACCTGCCGCTGCTGGAGGACGACCGCACGCTCGTACTCGTCGACGACGAGTTCTCGACCGGCACCACCCTGCTCAACACGATCCGCACGCTGCACTCCCTCCACCCGCGGTCGCGCTACGTCATCGCCGCCCTCGTCGACCTGCGCTCGCCCGACGACGTCGCGCGGATGGACGCCGTCGCCGCGGAGCTCGGCGTGACGATCGAAGCCGTGGCGCTCGCCTCCGGCCGGGTCGAGCTGCCCGACGGCGTCCTCGAGGCCGGCCAGGCGCTCGTCGCCGAGCTGGACACGCCGCCCGACGCTGCGCCGCCCGACGCTGCGCCGCCCGGCGCGCGCGACGGCGTCGTCACCCGGCTCGACGTGCACTGGCCGGCGAACGTCCGGGAGGGCGGCCGCCACGGCTTCACCCCGCACGACCCGGCGTTCGACGCCGCGGTGGAGGAGGCCGGCACCGTCCTCGCGGAGGCGCTCCCGGAGGGGGCCGTCCACGTCCTCGGCACGGAGGAGCTGATCTACGCCCCGCTGCGCATCGCCGGCGCGTTCGCCGCCCGTCGCGGTGACGCGGTCACGTTCTCCACCACGTCGCGCACGCCCGTCCTCGCCGTCGACGAGCCCGGCTACGCCATCCGCACCGCGCTCACCTTCCCGGCCCACGACGCACCGGCCGACGGGCCCGGCCCGCGGTTCGCCTACAACCTCCGTCCGGGCGCGTACGACGCCGTGGTGGTCGTCGTCGACGAGCCGGCCGACACTCCGGAGCTCTTCTCCGCGGGCGGCCTCGTCGACCGGCTCCGCGGGGTGACCGACCGGGTCGTGGTCGTCACGCTGCCGGCGTACGCCCCGACGCCGGCCGTGCCCGCGCCGAACTCCGCTGACGACGCCCCCGTCGCGCAGCCCCAGCACCTGCCCGCGCCGCTGCGCGGCCCGGCGTTCGGCTCCTACCCGGCCGAGGACGTCGCCTGGCTGCTGAAGGACCTCTCGGACGCCGAGCTCGAGGCGCCGACCGAGGAGCGCGAGGAGGCGATCCAAGCGGGCCGGGCCCACTATGCCGAGTCCCTGCCGGTGGAGTACCAGCCCGACGCGGCCTACCAGGCGCTCTTCGCCGAGGCGCTCACGGAGTCCGCCGACCGTCTCGCGTACGCCGTCGGCCTGGTCACCGAGCAGGTGCTGGCGCTCCGCGGGCGGGAGACCGTGCTCGTCAGTCTCGCGCGAGCGGGCACGCCGGTCGGCGTCCTCATGCGGCGCTGGGCGCGCGCGGTGCACGGCCTCGACGTGCCGCACTACGCGATCTCGATCGTGCGCGGCCGCGGCATCGACGAGGTGGCGCTCGCCTATCTGGCGGCCCACCACGACCCCGACACGGTGATGTTCGTCGACGGCTGGACCGGCAAGGGGGCGATCACCCGCGAGCTGGCGGCGTCGGTCGAGAAGGCCAACGCCCGGCTCCTCGGTGGCGGCGCTCCCGGCGGCACGTTCTCCGCGGACCTGGCGGTGCTGGCCGACCCCGGCCGGTGCGTCGAGGTCTTCGGGACGCGGGAGGACTACCTCATCCCGTCCGCCTGCCTGAACTCCACCGTCTCCGGGCTGGTCTCGCGGACCGTGCTCAACGACGAACTGATCGGCCCGGGCGACTTCCACGGCGCGAAGTTCTACGCCGACCTCGCCGAGGCGGACGTGTCCCGGCGCTTCGTCGACACCGTCGCCGCGCGGTTCGCCGCGGTGCGGACCAGCGTCCTGAGCGACCTGCCCGGCCGGCTCGCCGCGCTCCGGGGCGGTGAGCACCGTCCCACCTGGGACGGCTGGCGCGTCGTGGAGGAGGTGTCGGCGTCGTACGGCATCGGCGAGGTGAACCTCGTCAAGCCCGGCGTCGGCGAGACGACCCGCGTGCTGCTGCGGCGGGTGCCGTGGAAGGTGCTGGTCAACCCGGAGCGGGCCGGCGAGCTCGCCCACGTGCGCGTCCTCGCCGAGCAGCGCGGGGTGCCGCTCGAGGAGGTGCCCGGGCTGCCGTACTCCTGCATCGGTCTCATCCACCCGCGCTTCACCCGGGGTGCCGTGCTCGCCGACGGGCGCGGGACCGGCGCGTGAGCGGGGTCGCGGTCTTCTCGGACCTCGACCGGACGCTGGTCTACTCACCGAGCGCACTGCTGCTCACGATGCCGGACGAGGAGGCTCCACGGCTGCTGTGCGTCGAGGTCTACCAGGGCCGGCCGCTCTCGTTCGTGACCGAGCGGGCGGCCGGTGGGATCGGTGCACTGACGGAGGCCGGCGTCCTCGTCCCGGTGACGACGCGCACGCCCGAGCAGTACCGCCGCATCCACCTCCCCGGCCCCACCCCCAAGTTCGCCCTCACCGCCAACGGCGGCCGGCTGCTGCGCGACGGCGAGGAGGACCTCGACTACACCGCTGCGCTCGACGCCCGGCTGGCGGGCGAGGGGGCGCCGTACGACGAGGTCTGGTCCCACCTCCAAGAGCTGGCGGGGTCGGAGGCCGGGAGCGCCTTCGTGGAGAAGGCGCGCGGCGCCGACGGACTCTTCTGCTACGCCGTCGTCGACCGTGACGCGCTCCCCGCCGGCTGGGTCGAGGAGCTCGGCGGCTACTGCACCGAGCGCGGTTGGACGGTCTCGGTCCAAGGCCGCAAGGTCTATTGCGTCCCGGTCGGCCTCTCGAAGGGCACCGCGATGCGCGAGGTAGCCGTGATGCTGGGCAGTCGCACCGTCGCGGCCGCCGGCGACTCGCTCCTCGACCGCGAGCTGCTCGAGGCCGCGGATGTCGCCATCCGGCCGGCGCACGGCGAGCTCGCCGACTCCGGTTGGACCGCGCCCCACCTCACCGTCACGCGCGGCCGGGGTGCCGCGGCCGGTGAGGAGATCGTCGACTGGATGGTGGCGCTGGCGCTCTGAGCATCGGCGGCAGGTCTGGACCGCCGAGGATCGGTGGCGCACGTCGACGGGTACCTCCTGCCCCGAAGGAAGGAGCACCCATGTCCACCATCGCCTGGATCATCGTCGCCATCGTCCTCGTGGCCGTCATCGCAGCACTGATCGCGCTCGTCGTCGGCTTCCGCCGGCGGCAGCGTGAGCAGCGCGTCGCACGCGCCTCCGAGCTGCGTGCCGAGGCGCTCGACAAGGGCCCCGACGTCGGCGCGGCGCGACAGCAGGCCGCCGAGTCGGACGCGAGCGCCCAGCTCGCTCGCGCCGAGGCGGAGCGCGCCGAGGACGAGGCCGCCCGCGCCCGCCGTGTGCTCGCCCAGGAGGAGGCCACCCGGGAGGACCGGCTGCGCGAGGCCGACCGTGTCGATCCCGAGGTCGACCATCAGGCCGACGACTACCGGCCCGGCGCCAGCACACCGCGTCACGGTTTGTCCGAGGCCGACGGGCCGGAGCCTCCGACGGGGCCATCCGAGGAGGGCGGGTCGACGTACGGGGCGCATCGCCGGGAGTGATCGGACCGCTCGCGCCGGTCCGGTCCGGTCCGGGCTGGTCCGGTCCGCGCCGGTCCGGGGAGAACGTCGTGCCCGAACAGATTTCTGTTCATCCCGGCGTCCCCCCGGCGCCGACCTCACGCGCCGCGTGGCGGCGGCGCATACTCGTTCCATGGCGACGTGGCGCGACGTCGAGCGGATCGCGAGCGGTCTCGCGGGCGCGCGTCGGGGCGAGGCGCCCGACGGGGCGCCGTCGTACGACGTCGGACGGCACCCCTTCGCGCGCCTGCGCCGGGACGACGCCGGTCGCGAGATCGTCCAGCTCTGGACCATGGAGCCCGACACCGTGGCGATGTACGCCGACCGCCGTGACACCTTCGTCCGCGTCGACACCTTCAAGGTCAAGGCATCCCTGTGGGCGCTGCTCGAGCGCCTGGACGAGCAGGAGCTGGCCGAGCTCGTGACCGACTCCTGGCTGGCCCGTCGCGGCGTGCGCGGCTGACGACGTGCGGCGAGCCTGTGGTCCTGGAGCCTCGCCGGAGACAGGGCACCATGGCACCCGTGCCCCTGTCTACGCCGACGCTGTCCACCGCACGTCTGCGCCTGCGCCCCTTCACCGAGGCGGACGCGGATGCGCTCTTCGCCCTGCACAGCAACGCCGAGGTGCTGCGCTACTGGGACCGCTCGGACGGCCGCCATTCCCGCCTGAGCAGCCCGAACACCCAGGAGTCCGGCACCTCGCCGTTCACGACGCAGTCCTAGCAGGAGGCGTCAACCGGACAACGGCAGGATGCGTTCCTCGGGTGGGTCGGCGCGGATACGGTCGACTCTCCGGGCGTGCCCGCTGGCCCGACCGACCGGTCCGAGAGCGAGAGGTGTCGAGATCACGTGAGTCCGACGACGAACCGCGCGGTGAACCTCGAGGACCTGCGGCGCATGGCCCGTCGCCGGCTGCCTGGACCGATCTACGACCTCGTCGCCGGGGGAGCCGACGACGAGGTCACCCGGGCGGACAACCAGCGGGCGTTCAGCGACTACCGGCTGGCGACCCGCGCATTCAGCAAGGGAGAGGGCAGCCCCGACACCAGCGTGACGCTGTTCGGACACCGGCTGAGCTGGCCCGTCATGCTCGCCCCGACCGGTGCCGCCCGCGTCCTGCACCGCGACGCCGAGCTCGCCGTGGCCAGAGCCGCGCGCAGTCGCGAGACCGGGTATGTCCACGGTGTCGTCTCGGGACACCCGCTCACCCAGATCTCGGCGGTCGAACCCGACCCGCTGTGGCTCCAGCTCTATCTCTCCAGCGATCGTGACGAGGTCGCTGCGGTGATCCAGCAGGCCACGGACTGCGATGTCCGCGCCCTGGTGGTCACCGTCGATCTTCCGGTCATCGGCAACCGGGAGCGGGACCGGCGACACGGCCTCACCGTCCCCATGCGGCCGACCGCGAAGACGGTGGCGCAGTGTGTGGCTCACCCACGGTGGGGCTTCGACTTCCTCCGGGGGAACCTCCCGCAGAGCTCGCCCCTCGACGGTCGGTCCTCGCCGTTCTCGACGCAGCGCCAGATCCTCCGCAGCGCCTATCCCGTCCGGCTCGAGGACCTCGAGTTCATCCGTGCGAACTGGGACGGGCCGCTCCTGGTCAAGGGCATCCTGAACGGCGAGGACTGCAAGGTCGCGGTCGGCGCGGGCGCCGACGGCGTGATCGTCTCCAACCACGGCGGCCGGCAGCTGGACCGCGCGCCCGCGACGCTCGACGCGCTCCCGGCGGTGGTGCGCGCCGCCGACGAGCGGACGGTCGTGCTGCTCGACGGCGGCATTCGGCGCGGCACCGACGTGCTCGTCGCCCTGGCGTCGGGCGCGGACGCCGTCCTCGTCGGCCGTCCCTACCTCTACGGCCTCGCCGCCGGCGGTCAGGCCGGCGTCGAGCGCGCGATCGACATCCTCCGGATGGAGCTGGAGCGGGCCATGAGTCTCATGGGTCTCGCGGACCTGGACGAGGTTGACCCCGGCTGTCTGATCCCGCGGCCGCGGGGCTAGCGGCAACGCCCGCCTCGGCGCCTACTCGACCGTCGTCACGATCCGTCCGTGGAGCAATCCGGCGACCGGACGCGCGCGCCGAACCATGCGCCCGGATGGGCGAGATGAGTAGTCTGGCCGCGCGGCGGTCAGATGACGCCGCGCGGTGCGCGGTGAGAGGCAAAGCACGGCGGAGTCGTGCTCGAGATCGGAGGTCGCGTCGTGGACGACGTCGTTGTGGTGGGAGTCGATCAGAGCGAGACCGCGGCCAAGGCGGCCGCGAAGGCCGCCAGACTGGCGTCCGCGCTGGGCGGCCAGCTGGTCGTGGTGCACGCGTTCGACAGCCCCGGGGACCCGGTGCCGGCCGAGATCACCGATGTCGTCCCGCTCACGGCCAGCGATGCCGCGGCCGAGCTCGCGCAGCACGTGATCGACGGCCTGCGGCGTGACCACCCCGACCTGACCATGACCCCGCGTGCCGAGTACGGCAAGCCCGCCGAGGCACTCCTCGCGGCGGCCGGGCGCGTGGGCGCCAGCGTGATCGTGGTGGGCAACAAGCGCGTCCAGGGCATCTCCCGGGTCTTGGGGAGCATCGCCCGAGACGTCGCCCAGCACGCGCCGTGCGACGTCTTCATCGCGCACACCGTCGATCGGTGACGCCCGAGGAGGCGTGACGTCCCCATCCTGCTGAGCGTCGGGTACGCCGCGTGCCACTGATGCCGCGACGGCTCAGGTTCGAGGCTTGTTAGCGGCCGTCGACGTTTGCGCAGGTCAGACGGCGTTTTATGGAACGCTGCTTGTTGGCAAGGTTCGCCGTTTGACGCCGTTTTCAGGGCAATCGGCATCAGAGTGTGCATCACTGAGTACGGCGAAACCCCGGCGATGCGGCGTCTGCGGCCAGTGATCGTTCCGGGGGCTTCGTCAACCGAACTTACGCCTCGTCGGTATCGATAGGTTGTCAGTCGTGGTCAGGTCGGCGCGGGAGAAGATCGCCTTGTTGTTGAAGGGCGGTGAGTTGGCGGGGTCGTTCAGTGTCGAGACGTCGGCTCCGGCCACGGGCGTCACCCTGTCGGTCGACGGGGTCGGCCCGGTGAAGCTTCCGGTCGGTGCGCCGCAGGAGCGTGCGCTGGTGTCGGTCGCACGGCCGGCCATGTTCGGGCTGGGGGAGGAGACGCTGACCGACACCTCGGTGCGTGACACCTGGGAGCTGACCGCCGACCAGGTGAGGCTGGGCGGGACGTGGGACCGCGTCCTCGACGATGCGCTGGTCGAGGTGCATGAGGGACTCGGTCTTCCAAGAGGCGCGCGCCTCCGGGCCGAGTTGCATGCGCTCCTGGTCTATGGGCCGGACCAGTTCTTCGCGCCACATCAGGACTCGGAGAAGGACGACGAGATGGTGGCCACGCTGGTTGTCTCGCTGCCCTCGGTCCACACCGGCGGGGAGCTGGTGGTGAGCCACGGCGGGGAGACGCGCACCTACCGCCACGCCGACCGCCATGCGATCGGCTTCACCGCCTTCTACGCCGACTGCGTTCACGAGGTGCGACCCGTCCGGTCGGGGCGGCGAGTGACGCTGACGTTCAACCTGCTCGTCACGCGCGATTCCGAAGAGACCGAGACCGACCCCGACGATGAGTTAGCGCGCCTGGTCGGCGAGCACTTCGCCACGCCCGTGACTCGAGGCTGGTCCGACAAGCCGATGCCCGCGCCTGATCGTCTGGTGGTCCTGCTCGATCATCAGTACAGCGAGCGTGGGCTGGCCGCCGGTCGTCTCAAAGGACGTGACGTCGAGTGGGTAAGCAGATTGCGGGCCGCCGCCGCGCAGGCCGGCTGTTTGAGCGCACTCGCTCTCGGGGAGATCCGCCAGACGTGGAGCGCCTATGAGGATGACCGCTCCTGGCGCTACCGGTACGACGATGACGAGGACGACGAGGAGTATGACGACGAGGAGTCGTCGTCATACGACGTCGGTGAGCTGATCGAGGACGAGATCTCGCTGGGTTGGTGGAAGCGTGCCGGGGTCGGCAGCGGGGAGCGGATCGGCCTGGGCGTCGACGAGAGCGAGGTCTGTGCGGTCACGCCGACGGCCTCACTCAAGCCGTATCAGTCCGAGTACGAGGGCTACATGGGCAACTACGGCAACACGCTCGACCGTTGGTATCGCCGAGCGGCGATCGTGCTCTGGCCGACGGCGCGTGACTTCATCGCTCGGGCCGAGGCCGACCTGCCCAACGCGATCGCCGAGCTCGACGCCCGCCTGAACGGCGGGGAGGATCTCCATCAAGCGCGGGCCGATGCCCGAGAGCTGGTCGGCCTTCTCGGCGCCTGCGGCACGGGTCTGCTCGCTCCGCTCCTGTCGGTGTCTTACGCCCTCGATGACGCCGACCTCGCCTCCGACCTGCTCGCCCGGCTCGGTGGCGAGGAGCTGAGTGCCGATCACGCCGCCGCACTCGCGGCGGTCGCAGCGCGGTACGGACACTCCTGGACGCGCAGGCTGATCGAGTCCTGGTTCCCGGCAGGGGGCTACCGGCACGGGCGCTCGGAATGGGTGAGCGACGCATTGCCTGGCCTGGCTTCGGCGCTCCTGCAGGTCGGCGCCATCAGTGTCGTCAGGCTTGTGTCCCGACGCATCTGGACCGGCCTCTCGGTATCGGTCGCTGCGGCCCTCACAGCGGGGCCACGATCCCGCGCAGCGAGCCTTGCGTCGCTCGTGGGCCCTGCAGAGGCACTCTTCAGGGCTGCCGAGGCGGAGTTGGTCGAGGAGTTCGCCGCCTCCCTCGCAGCCTCCGGCGACGGCGTGCTCGATCTTGAGCTTCCACTGGCGCGTCGCCTCGGCGACGATGCGCCCTCCTCGTTGATCGACGACGCCGCTCGCCGGCTGGAGTCCTTGCTCGTCGCCGCGCCTCGCCCCGCCGATGACTGGTCGATCGCGTGGTCGGGCTGCGGATGCGATCTCTGCCAGACGTTGGAGAGTTTCCTCGCCGACGCTCACGCCACCGAGCTCGACTGGCCGCTGCGGACCGACCGGCGCCAGCACGTCCACCAGCGCATCGATTCCGCCGAACTTCCGGTCACCCACCACACGATGCGCAAGGGAAGGCCCTACACCCTGCGCCTCGTCAAGCAGCCGGACCTCCACGAACGCGAAGCCGCGCAACGTCGCCAGGCGGCGGCGGACCTGGCATGGCTGCGAGGGGAATGAGGCGCCCCTATCGTTCCCGGGGCGCCCCGCGCTCCCACCAGTCTGCGGGTGGGTGATCATCAATGACGCGGGCGGCGATCTCGACGTTGGTCAGGTTGCAGAACTTCCACAGTTCCTTGGCGGCGCGCGAGTACTGGAAGATCACCGCGTCGACATCGAAGGCGTCCAACTCGCCCGCACGGTGGCGGTCGACGGCGCCGGCGACATGCTCGACGAGCCGGCTCAGTTGTGCTTCGTGGTAGGCGCCGACCTTCTCGCGTGCGGCCCGACGCTCGGCCTTGCTGGACACGACGTCAGGCTATCGGCTTCGCCGGCCTCGGCCAGAACGACGAGCACTTGCTCCCTCGATGAGCCGGCGGTTCTGTGTGCGTTTCCGTATCAATATGATGCGTTCTAGCACATGACCTCCGGGATCAAGTCCTCGAGCGTGCCGTCGATCAGCACGGGTACGTCACGACTCGCGACGCGCGCGAGCTCGGCATCGATCCGACGCAACTGCGGCTGATGGCGGCCCGCGGTCGGCTGGAGCGGGTGACCCGTGGCGTGTATCGGGTCCCTGTCCTGCCGCGCTCGGAGCATGACGAGCTGGCCGAGGCCGTGGCGTGGACCTTGGGCAGGGGCGTGATCTCGCACGAGTCGGCGCTGGTTCTCCACGGCCTCTCGGACGTGAACCCGTCTCGGATCCACCTGACGGTCCCGCGAGACAACCATCCGCGGGGCGCCGGCGGAGAGCTCTACCGACTCCACCGCCGCAACCTGTCGGCTGCTGACGTGACCGAGCAGGACGACGTTCCGGTGACGACAGTCGGGCGCACCATCCGCGATTGCATGGCCGCGGGCACGGATCCGGCACAGTTGCGCAAGGCCCTCGACCAGGCGACGGCCGACGGAACCCTGCGGACTCGCGAGGCTGCGGAGTTGACTGCAGCGGTCGACCGCCGGGGCCCCGAGGAGAGGAGCCGGGCATGAGCGCGCGATACGACTCGTCGGCATCGAACCTGCGTCGCCGTTCGACGGGGTGTGCGAGATCGGCCGCGCGGAGGTCGCTGGTGTGACGGTGGCGGCCCGCGATCAGGTGATCATCGATGCCCTACGGGGGGATCGACCGGATGGCTGAGCAGGCCGACATCATGCTGGGGCGGCGCGTGGCGACCGAGTTGAGCAGTCGATCGGGTTGCCAATCGATCTACTCAACTCCTGCGGACGGCCAGCGCGCGCCCCTGTTTCTGGAAACATGTCGGCTCTTCTGACATGTTGCTGGAACGTGTTAGGTTTTCCAGGAATTCTTGACGCGTTACCCGGATGAGTTGAAGGACCTGACACATGCCCTGGAGCCCCGAGGTTCCCTTCAATGAGCTGCCGCCGCTACCGCCGCAAGGCCTCGACCTGGAGCCCAAGCCAGTGCTCAAGGCGACCGTCGAAGCGAGGACGGCGCTCGCGACGCTTGCCCAAGCGGGTCAGCTGCTGCCGAACCCGAACATCCTGATTCATGCTGTTCCTTTGCTTGAAGCGCAGGCGAGCTCCGAGATCGAGAACATCGTGACCACGGCCGATGAGCTGTTCAAGCATGCTGACTCGGGTGGTGGAGATCATGCAACGAAGGAGGCTCTGCGGTATCGCAGCGCGCTGTTCGCGGGGGTGGGATCGATCCGAGAGAGACCGCTTACAGCCGCGACGGCAGCTCGGATCTGCTCCGAGCTGCAGGGACGCGACATGGCGGTTCGTGCTGTGCCTGGCACCCGGATCGCAAACCCGACGACGCGGCAGATCGTCTACGCCCCGCCCGAGGGAGCGGATCTCATTCGCGAGAAACTGTCGGCGTGGGAGCGCTTCATCCACGCTGAAGACGATCTTGACCCGCTGGTCCGGATGGCCGTGGCGCACTACCAGTTCGAAGCGATCCACCCCTTCCATGACGGCAACGGGCGTACCGGGCGTGTCATCAACATCCTGATGTTGATCGAGGCCGGTCTGCTTCAGGAGCCCATCCTCTACCTGTCGCGGGCCATCATCGCCAGGAAGAACGACTACTACCGGCTTCTCCGGGCCGTGACTGCCGAGAACGCGTGGATCGACTGGATCCTCTACATGCTCGACATCGTCCGGGAGTCCGCCACGTCGACCACGAGGAAGATCGCGGCCATCCGAACGTGTCAGGAAGACATCGCCGAGCGAGCTCGAGTCGCTACCCCGGGTGGGCGCGACGCCCAGTTTCTGGCCGTACTGTTCGAGCAGCCCTACTGCCGCATCAACACGGTCGCAGACAGATGCGACGTCTCTCGTCAGACCGCGTCCACCTGGCTGCACGCCCTGGTCGAGGCGAGGCTCCTCAGCGACGTCAAGGTCGGTCGAGAGCTCCTCTTCGTCAACCATGACTTCCTGGACGTGCTGACGCGTCCGGAGTGACTCGTCCCAGTAGTTGTTGAGGTTGGCTCGAAGTAAGCACAACACGACAACTTCGCGCGGACTGCTCATCACGATCGGCGTCGCCGCTTGGACTGCGGCAGCAGGTCGGTCACGGTCACATCCTGTCGTTCGGGAGCGACGAGCGCTGCCAGAGCGGCCTCGGCCAGCGCGATGCGCTTCTCCTCCCACGCCAGCAGCTGGTCGAGCCGCCAGCGGTCCGGGTGGGTCACGACCGGCGGCGGCACGAGGGTGCGGTCCTTGAGGTTCTGATATCCCTTCGTCTTGCCCCAGCCGTAGCGCTGGATGACATCGGTCGCGTCGAGGAAGGTGTGGCTCGGGTCGAGTCCGGCCAGGTCGCGCACCGGGTGCATCGCTCACACCGCCTTCGGCCGCCCGATGACGGGCTTGCTCGCAAGGCGCTGCTCGCGGATGAAGCGGCGCAGGTCGCCGACGGTGGTGTAGAGCCGCCGGCCGATCTTGAAGAACGCCGGGCCGGTGCCGACCTGGCGCCACCAGCGGACCGTGTTGACCGGCGTCATGAGGATCTCGGCGAAGTCGTCGAGCGTCAGGAGTTCGTCGTCGTGCCGGGCGTGGAAGGGGATCTCGCTGTTGCTGTGCATGGTTCCTCCTGGTTGGCGCGGGTCCGCGTGATCCGCTCCTGACTGGTAGGTGCGAGAGCCGTGCCAATCGAGGGGTCAAATACGTTCGATCGGAGTTATGGTCGTTGGATGGATCGGGCCTACCTGATCGCGAAGGCGCGCCGAGCGCGCGGCCTAACGTAGGTCCAGCTGGCCGCACGAGCCGGTACGTCGCAGGCGACGCTGTCGGCGTACGAGCGTGGCCTGAAGTCGCCTTCGTTGAAGGTGGCGAGTCGGATCCTGGCCGCAACCGGTCACGAGCTGACGCTGCGCACGTACGTCGACTGGACCGAGCATCGGGCGCCAGGGATCGATGACTTCTCCGTCCCGGACCGGCTATGGGCGGTGGCGCCGCCGATGTGCTTCGCGACGATCACGATGATGCCCGACCTGATCCGGGGCAGCGGCAGGGACGAATGGAACCTGCTCGATCGCGCCGCTCGCATCGGAGCGTACGAGCAGTTGATCCGATGCGGCTTGCCGCATCAGATGATCCGCTGGATCGACGGCGGCCTCCTGGTCGACGTGTGGGACGAGCTCGATCTGCCCGATCCGGTGCGCACGGCGTGGGGGCCCGCGATCCGTGCCGCCACGGAGGCGCCGCGAGACGACGCGCTGCGTTTCATGGGAGGAACGTCTTGGGTCGCGGCGTCGGCGCGGATCGGGAGCACCAGCAGGCTGCCCCCTCCGCCCACTGCGTCATCTCCAACGCCACCACATCCACCGAGGCGCTCACGGTTCGATCCGCGCCCACCGCCGCCGTGAGCGCCCGATGTCCGATTCAGAGTTCCGTGAGCCGCGCCTGCTGCCGCGAGAGCACCCAGATCGCCGCCCCGCCTGCGACCGCCTTCTCCCAGACCACGTCGCGGTGCCTGATGAAGACCTCGGCCATCTCTGTCGACCTCAGGTTCCCGGATGCGAGACAGAACGCGGTCACTCCCGCTGAAACGAGGGCTTCCCGCTCGGCCGTGCGGTAGCGGATCTTCTCGTCCTTCATCAGGACGGGCCACCCGTGCTCGCCGCACAAGGCCAGCCAGTCCACGTCCGCCACCATCTCGTCGGCTGGCTTGCCGTAATGCTCGACGAGCGTGGTCAGATTCCAGCCCGCCTGTCGGAGTAGCTGCGGCACCTGCACTGCTCCGAGACTTCGGTCAACGAAGAAGTGAGGCGACTCCACGCATCGCTCCGGTCAGCTCTTCTTGTCCCGGTTGCGGATCGCATCCTCGACCTCGAGCACGGTGAGGCCGAACTCCATCGCGACCGTCGCAATCGCTTCGCCGGCGTCGAACAGGCCGAGCACGTCCTCGAGACGGGCCCCGCCGTGGGCGAAGGTGGGTTGTCCGAACCCTCGCCTCACGTCGGCGATCAGCTCGGCTTGCTCGAAGCCCGGGAGCGGAATGGCAACTGCGTAGCCGTCGGCGCCGAAGGTGATCCGCTTGAGGTAGCTCTCGACCACCTCGGCGAACACCCGCTGGTTCTGGCGTACGACGACCAGGTCCCGTACAGCCTCGGCTTGCTCGCCGTCGCTGCGCTGCGCGTAGTCATAGAGCACCTCGGCGCCGTCGGTGTAGAGACGCTGCGAGGCGAGCGCGTGGCCGATGCCCATCTCCTTGTTCAGCTGCTCCAGCGCCGGCCGGATCCGCTGGAGTGGAACACCCGCGCGCCGGATCGCGGCGAGCGCATAGCCCTCGGCGAGTCCGACGAAGGGGATGGAGGCAGCGCGTTGGCCCGGGGTGCCAAGCGAAGTGACGACCGGGTTGCCCACGACGCGGCGTCCTTTGACGCGCACGTCGTAGCCGCGTGCCCAGGAGCGGAATGTCGACTCCGAGAGGCCGAGGAAACGAGACGCTTCGGCGAGAGAGTAGAGCGGGTCGGCGAACCGGTCGACGGCCGACATCTCCGGTGCGAGAGCGGTCACGACAGTCTCCTCTCGACAGGGAAGCGGACGCCTCAATCATGCCGCAGGCTGCCGACAGGTGCCGGATTCTGGGCCGGCGCGGTCCATCGGGATCAGAGCCCGAGGCCGGGCGGCGGCGTGGATACCGGGGGCCGGTAGGCCGGACTCGGTACTGGCGCGGGCGGGCTCTGCCTCGGTGGTGCAGGACGGCGTACCCGGCGGACGTAGGGCCGTTGCATCGGGCCGTAGCGCTCAACGGCTTCGGCCGCCATGCCGGCGGCGTGCGAGGGTCCGAGGTCGGCGCGGTCGCGTCCGAACACAGCGACCCATTGCCGGCGGGCGTCCTCCACGGTCTCGGCGACGAGGTGGGCGACGTTGCGTTCACGACCCCGGGTCATCCCGACGTATGCGGAGGCGGCGCCGGTGTGCTCGCCGACGAGGACGTGCGCGGTGTCGACGGTGGCGCCCTGGGCACCGTACGCCGTGGTGGCGTAGGCGAGACGGTGGTCCCGAGCTTGCGCGACTTGCCGTGCAGTGGCGCGGCGATCAGGTTCCCGGGACCTTGGCCGGGGAGCACGTCTTGGGAGGGGAAGAGGCGGTCGTAACAGCGCAGGTCTATCCGCCCGCGTATGGCGATTGCTTCGCGCACCAACGCCGTACCGAGTTGGCGGGCTGTGGCTGCTGGCACGGGGTCGGTGAAGAAGATCCACACGTGTGCGCCGATGCCTGATCGCGATACTTCCAGTGCGGCCGGGGCGCCGATTGCCCGTGCGGCCTTGAGGTAGGCGAGGGCGTCGAGCATCGCGGCTTGTCCGTCGAAGTCGGCGGCGAGCCAGCAGGTCTGGTCGCCGCGGAGCATCGGATACAGGCCGATGTGTATGTCACCGGTCAGGTGAGCGGCGACCACCTCGGGCGTCAGCGGCAGGTGTCGGATGTCGGAGGCCGCCCGGCCCTTGCGCCATCCGCCCTCGACGGCTGGCATCCAGCCGGACTTGCCGGTCCGGGCGTTCTCCCAGCGTATGGCGTAGACGTCGCGTCGCGCTCCGAACAACGCGGCGTAGAACTCGACCTTGGCCTGCGACGAAGATCGTGCATCCACCGGGCTGGGCGTCTTCTCGAACCATGCCGTCTGGGTGCCGCGAGTAGGAGCAGCCTCAGCGTCGGTGAGCTTGAGGAGCTTGCGAAGGCGCACGTTCTCTCGTCGCAGCTCTTCGATCTCTGCCTGGAGATCAGTCATGATCGCGTCCTCGTGGCTGGGATCAGGGTCCGAGGGTCCCGACGGGGATAACGTGCACGCCGTCCGGGCGGAGGCCACCGGCGCCGGTGCTGGTAATGACGCCGAGGCAGGACGGTTCGCCGTGCCGACTCGTGTCCACCTTGGCCTTGAAGCGCAGTAGTGAGGCCGCCGCCTCATCGACGGCACTCGGATTGAGCTTTATCTCGAAGGCTCCCCACTTGTTGGGTCCGATGCTGACGATGGCGTCGACCTCATGGCCGTCGGCGTCTCGCCAGGAGTCCACGCGTGCGTCGAGCAGTTGGGCATAAATCCGTAGGTCGCGGATGACGAGAGCTTCGTAGTGGAGCCCCAGCGCCTCGAGATCGTTGGTGAGGTCGCTCGTGCCGATGCCGAGCGCGGCGGTGCCGATGGACGGGTCGACGAAATAGCGGACCGGCGCAGTGCGAAGGCGGACGCGAGACCTCATATGGGGGAGCCAGGCCGGGGAGTTGTCGAGGAGGTGGAGCCGGTCGAGGGCGTTGAGGTACGCGGTCAACGTTTCCTTGGCAATCGGTCCATCCTCTCCGCCGACGTCCCTCGCGAGTTCAGCGGCCTTGGTGGCCTGCGCGACGGATCTCCCCAAGGATTCGAGGAGCCGTCGGAGGTTCGAGGGGTCGCGGCGTGAGCCGAGCTTCTGGATGTCGACCTCGACGAGGTTGGTGAGGTAGTCGCGCAGCCAACGTCGGGCGCTGGCTTCGTCGACGTCGACCAGTTCGGGCCATCCCCCCACCACGATGCGCTTGAGCAACTCATCGAACGAGAGGTGTGCGTCGAAGCCCGTCTGCGGCTGCCCCTCCAAGAGGGCACGCAGCGACATCTCTCCGTTCGAGTGACCTGACTCGAACAGGCTCATTGGACGCATCTTCATGACGGAGAAGCGCCCTGCCCCTGAGTGCCGCGAAGCGTCGTCCGTGGGCGTCGCCGACCCGGTGAGGATGAAGAGGCCCTTGCCCTCGCGATCGTCCACCTGTCGCCGGACCTTGTTCCAGATCGACGGCGCGACCTGCCACTCATCGAACAGGATCGGTGTGGGGCCCTCGAAGAGCCGATCTGGGGAGAGTTCCAGCAACTGGCGCGCTCGCTGGTCCTCGTCGAGACGGATGACAGTCTGGGCGTGCCGGGTCGCCGTCGCGGTCTTGCCGCAGGCCTTCGGGCCCTCGATCAGGACCGCGCCGATGTACCCAAGGCGCTCGCCGAGCTCTTGGTCGGCGATCCGGGGCAGGTAGCTCACCACTGCATCAGTTTACCGTTTGTTGAACATCGAGTCGACCTTTTGCGGTTTGTGCGCTCGACCTTTTGCGGATTCTCTATCTGACCTTTTGTGCGCTCGGCCAGATTGTCGCGACGCTGACGCGACAATGTGCGTCACCCCGCCCGCCGCCGTCGCTTGGGCTTGGGGAGGAGGTCGGCGAGCCCGACCTCCTCCCGTCCAGGTGCGAGCAACGCTTCCAGTGCCGCCTCGGCCGACGCGATGCGCTTCTCCTCCCAGGCCAGCAGCTGGTCGAGCCGCCACCGGTCGGGGTGGGTCATCACCGGCGGTGGGGTCAGCGTGCGGTCTTTGAGGTTCTGGTAGCCCTTGGTCTTGCCCCAGCCGTAGCGGGCCATCACCACGCCGGCGCTGAGGAAGACGTGCCGGGGGCCGTCCATGAGGCTCACACCCCCCCTTCGGCCGGCCGATGAAGGGCTTGCTGGCCAGTCGCTGCTGACGGATCCAGGACCTCTTCGTGGTCGACCGCAAGGACCTCGACTACCAGACGATGCTGGAGTACAACCGGTTCGAGAAGGACTCGGTGAACGGTTCCAGGTCGACCGCGGAGAGCACCGTCGATCGTCCGATGTCGAGGCCGTCGATGGGGCCGATCGACCTGTCGAGCCAGCCCACCCGCCAGGCCAGCTTGCGCATCGCGGCCATAGCGCCGCGCAGGTCCTCCTTGCCGCGCCTTGAGTACAGAGTCGCCGACGCCCGCTCCATCACCTTGCGACTGTGCTCGACCCGCCACTTCCCGACGGGGACCTCGCCGATCGTCGGGATGATGTGGGCGTTGAGCCGCGACTCGCGAACCTGGATGGTCCGGACCGCCTTGGCGCATTCCCGGCTGTCCTCGACGTACTTCGCTCCGAGGGCGGCGATCGTCTGCGTCGCCTTCCCGCCGGAGCACTCGCTTCCACGGCGCGCCCTCGCCGGCGTCCTACGCGTCGCCATCGGCGTCCCTCCTAGGCTGGGAGCGCGCGGGCTCGATCAGGAGCCGTGAGAATCCGCTTCGCGTATCACCCTCGTGTATCACCGGGATGAAAGTGACACACGTGCCAATCTTGAGGAGTCACAAGAAATGGCCAACCGCCTCGCCGACGCGACGAGCCCGTACCTGCTCCAGCACGCCGACAACCCGGTGGACTGGTGGGAGTGGGAGCCGGCGGCCTTCGAGGAGGCTCGGCGGCGCGACGTCCCGATCATGCTGAGCGTCGGGTACGCCGCGTGCCACTGGTGTCACGTGATGGCGCACGAGTCGTTCGAGGACGAGGCGACGGCGGCGTACCTCAACGAGCACTTCGTCAGCATCAAGGTCGACCGTGAGGAGCGGCCGGACGTCGACGCGGTCTACATGGCGGCGACGACCGCGATGACCGGCCAGGGCGGCTGGCCGATGACGGTTGTGCTCGACCACGACGGCAACCCGTTCTTCGCCGGCACCTACTTCCCGGACCAGCCGCGGCAGGGCATGCCGGCCTTCACCCAGGTCCTGCAGGCGCTCTCCGACGCGTGGGTCAACCGCGGCGAGGAGGTGCGTCGTGTCGCCGACAACGTACGACGCCATCTCGCCGACTCCTCGGTGGCGTCGGCGCCCTCGGGCGACCGCCAGGTCGACATCGCGGCCGTCATCGAGACGCTCGCGGGGGAGTTCGACCCGATGGCGGGCGGCTTCGGCGGGGCGCCGAAATTCCCGCCGTCGATGGTGCTGGAGTTTCTCCGGCGAGTGGCCGCCGGCCCCGAGCCGGACTCCCGCGTGGCCCACATGCTCAACCGCACGGTCGCGGCGATGGCGCGCGGCGGGATGTACGACCAGCTCGGCGGCGGGTTCGCCCGCTACGCCGTCGACCGCGGCTGGGTCGTGCCGCACTTCGAGAAGATGCTCTACGACAACGCCCAGCTGGTCGGTCTCTACGCCCGCCTGGCCGGCGACGGGTCGGCGCTCGGCGCGCGCATCGCCCGCGAGAGCGCCGACTGGATGATCCGCGAGCTCGGGACGCCGGAGGGCGCGTTCGCCTCGGCGCTCGACGCGGACAGCGAGGGCGTCGAGGGGAAGTTCTACGTCTGGACGCCGGCCGAGCTCGTCGAGGTCCTCGGCGAGGAGGACGGCGCCTGGGCGGCGCAGGTCCTCGACGTCACGACAGAGGGCACGTTCGAGCACGGCGCATCCACCCTCCAGCTGCGCCACGAGCCGGACGACCAAGAGCGCCTGGCACGGGTCCGCGCACGGCTGCTCGAGGCCCGCGGGAGCCGCGTCCGCCCGGCCCGTGACGACAAGGTCGTCGCCGCCTGGAACGGCCTCGCGATCAGCGGGCTCGTCGACGCCGGGATCCTCCTCCACGAGCAGTCGTACGTCGATGCCGCGCTCGCCGCGGGTGAGCTGCTCGTCCGCCTCCACCTGCGCGACGGACGGCTGGTGCGGGTCAGCCGCGACGGCGTGGCCGGTCGCCACGCGGGCGTGCTGGAGGACTACGGCTGCGTGGCGAACGGGTTCCTGAGCCTCGCCCAGGCGACCGCGGACGGTCGCTGGCTGAGCCGGGCCACCACGCTTCTCGACACCGCCCTGGCCGAGTTCCGCGCCGACGACGGCGGCTTCTACGACACGGCCGCCGACGCCGAGACGTTGGTCAGCCGTCCGCGCGACCCGGCCGACAACGCCTCGCCCAGCGGGACGAGCAGCATGATCCACGCGCTCGTCACCGCCCATGCGCTCACCGGCGAGGGCCGCTACCGCACGGCCGCCGAGGAGGCGCTCGCCACGCTCGCCCCGCTCATGACCAAGGCCCCGCGCTTCGCGGGCTGGTCCCTCGCCGCCGCCGTCACCATGGCCGAAGGGCCCCTCGAGGTCGCGGTCGTCGGCCCGGCAGGGGAGGCCCGCGACGCGCTCGCCGACCGGGCGCGTCGGCTGCCTGGCGCGGTCGTCGTGGTGGCGGACGAGCCCTCGGCCGGCAAGGCGCCGGACATCCCCCTGCTGAGCGGTCGTACGGCGGTCGACGGCCGCCCGGCGGCGTACGTCTGTCGTGGGTTCGTCTGCGAGCGGCCCGTCACCGACCCGGACGACCTCCCGAGGGGTTGAGTCCCGGATTGTGGCGCGTCGAGTCGCGGGTTGTGGCGCGCGTCAGCGCAGTGAGTACACCGCCAGCGAGACGCCGGTGTAGTGCGCCGCGAAGGCCAGGATCGTGAAGCTGTGGAAGACCTCGTGGAAGCCGAACCAGCGCGGCCACGGGTTGGGGCGCTTGAAGCCGTAGACCACGCCGCCGAGGGTGTAGAGCGTGCCGCCGACGCAGATCAAGGTGAAGACCGCGACGCCGATCCCGAGGCCGAGCGCGGTCGCGCCCTGGAAGAACGAGGGGATGAAGAAGATCGCCGACCAGCCGAGGGCGATGTAGATCGGGACGTAGAGCCAGCGCGGGGCGCTCGTCCAGAAGACCCGGAACAGCACGCCCAGGATCGCCCCGCTCCACACGACCGACAGCAGCGTGACCCGGGCGGCGCCCTGCAGCAGCATGAGCGAGAACGGCGTGTAGGTGCCCGCGATCATCAGCATGATGTTGGCGTGGTCCCAGCGCTTGAGCATCCCGTGGACGCGCGGGGTCCAGTGGCCGGCGCCACGGTGGTAGGTCGCGGAGACGCTGAAGAGGAGCAGCGCGGCGACGGTGAAGACGATCGCCCCGATGCGCGGGCGTCCGTCCGGGGCGAGCACGATCAGCACGACCCCGGCCGCCAGCGTCAGGGGAGCGGTCGCGAGGTGGAGCCAGCCGCGCAGTCGCGGCTTGATCTCCTCCAGCGTGCTGTGGAGCGTCTCGGAGATCGAGCCGGCAAGGTCATCCATGCGGCTGCGTACGGCCTCGCTCGTCTCGTGCATGCCCTGAAGGTACCCGGTCATGCTGAGGAGACTCTGGGAAGTGGGTGCCCGTTCACCGACCCTCGGTAAACTCTCGACCGTGGCTGACTGGAAGCGGGGCGTACGCCGGGTCCTCTATCCGGCGTACGAGGCGCGGATGCTGCGCCGGCTCGACACCGACCGGCTGCCCAAGCACGTCGGCGTCATGCTCGACGGCAACCGCCGTTGGGCCAAGGCCGTCGGCCGCGACACCGCCCACGGCCACCGGGCCGGCGCCGCGAACATCGAGCCCCTGCTGACGTGGTGCGACGAGGTCGGCATCGAGGTCGTCACGCTCTGGCTGCTCTCCACCGACAACCTCAACCGCTCGCCCCGGGAGCTCGAGGCGCTGCTGCCGATCATCGAGGAGGCTGTCGACTCCCTCGCCGACCAGGGCCGCTGGCGGCTCAATCCGGTCGGCGCCGTCGACCTGCTGCCCAGCACCACCGTGGCGCGGCTCAAGGCCGCCGCGGAGGCGACCCGCGAGGTCGACGGCATGCTGGTCAACATCGCCGTCGGCTACGGCGGCCGCCGCGAGATCGCCGACGCCGTACGCTCGCTGCTCAACGAGCACGCCGCCAAGGGCACCAGCCTGGAGGAGCTCGCCGAGCAGCTCGACGTCGAGCACATCGCGGCCCATCTCTACACCGCCGGCCAGCCCGATCCCGACCTCGTCATCCGCACCTCGGGCGAGCAGCGCCTCGGCGGCTTCCTGCTCTGGCAGTCGGCCAAGTCGGAGTTCTACTTCTGCGAGGCGCTCTGGCCCGACTTCCGCCGGGTCGACTTCCTCCGCGCCCTCCGCGCCTACGCGCAGCGCGAGCGCCGCATGGGTCGCTGAGCCGCTCCAGCGCGAGCGCGACCTGCCCGCCGCTCGGGCGCAACAAACTGTTCACCGGCCAATTCGCGCGTGTCGCCCTTGCGGCCTCCACCGGCGGCGTACTTTCGACAGCAACGGCGGGTGGGGAAGCCCGCCGCACCTGGAGGCTCGTACGTGATTGCTCACGTCTGGAACACGCGGCAGGCGCCGGACCCCGGTCCGCCTCCCGTGTGGGACGAGGTCGGCACCCCGACCTGCGGGCTCCCTCCCGGTCCGACTGTGTGAACAAGGACCGGGACGTGGGTGCGCGTCCAGGTCGCTGAGGGGTGAACCGCGTGGCAACCCAGGCCTCTAGCACCGAGCGCACGACCAGGAGGAAGGCGGCACCGGGGGAGACGGGACCGGGCATCCGGACCTTCGTCCTCGACACGAGCGTGCTGCTCTCCGACCCGGGGGCGCTGCGGCGCTTCGCGGAGCACGAGGTGGTCCTGCCCGTCGTCGTCATCACCGAGCTCGAGGGGAAGCGTCACCACCCCGAGCTCGGCTACTTCGCGCGTACGGCGTTGCGCATGCTCGACGAGCTGCGCATCATCCACGGGCGCCTCGACGAGGCGGTGCCGGTCGGCGAAGCCGGCGGCAGCATCCGGGTGGAGCTCAACCACACCGACCCCTCGACGTTGCCCAGCGGGTTCCGCCCCCAGGGCGCGAGCTGGGACAACGACTCGAGAATCCTCGCGGTCGCGTGCAACCTTCGCGCCGAAGGCGCGGACGTCACCCTGGTCTCCAAGGACCTGCCGATGCGGATCAAGGCCTCCGCGGTCGGCCTGACCGCGGAGGAGTACCGCGGCGAGACCATCTCCGACTCCGACCCGGGCTACTCCGGGATGGCCGAGATCGACGTCTCGGCGGCCGACCTCGACGAGCTCTACGACGACGGAGTCCTCGACCACGACATGGCGAAGGACCTGCCGTGCCACACGGGCCTGGTCCTGCTCTCCGAGCGAGGTACGGCGCTGGGCCGGGTCGGTCCGGACAAGCAGGTCCACCTCGTCCGCGGCGACCGTGAGGCGTTCGGCATCCACGGTCGGTCCGCCGAGCAGCGGATCGCGCTCGAGATGCTCCTCGACCCCGACGTCGGCGTCGTGTCGCTGGGCGGCCGGGCCGGCACCGGCAAGTCGGCGCTCGCGCTCTGCGCAGGGCTCGAGGCCGTCATGGAGCGCCGGCAGCACAAGAAGGTGGTCATCTTCCGTCCGCTCTTCGCGGTGGGCGGCCAGGAGCTCGGCTACCTGCCCGGCTCGGAGGCGGAGAAGATGAACCCCTGGGCGCAGGCGGTCTTCGACACGCTCGGGGCGATGACCTCGCAGGACGTCATCGACGAGATCCTCGACCGGGGGATGCTCGAGGTGCTGCCGCTGACCCACATCCGCGGCCGGTCGCTGCACGACTCCTTCGTCATCGTCGACGAGGCGCAGTCGCTGGAGCGCAACGTGCTCCTCACCGTGCTGTCCCGCATCGGCGCCAACTCGAAGGTGGTGCTCACCCACGACGTCGCCCAGCGCGACAACCTCCGGGTCGGGCGGCACGACGGCGTCGTGGCCGTCGTCGAGAAGCTGAAGGGGCACCCGCTCTTCGCCCACGTCACCCTCACCCGGTCCGAGCGCTCGCCCATCGCGGCGCTCGTCACGGAGATGCTGGAGAACGTCGTCCTCTAGAGGCCGTGCCGTCGTCGCCGGGTCGGCGTTCCTGTACGCCGACTCGGCGACTGCTGCGGTCCTTGAGGCTCCTGTGACTGATGTGACGGCAAAGCCACCCCGATCTTCCGACACATGGGGAGTTCGGTTTGCTCTGCCTTGCCCCGTCATGCAGGGTAGGCAGGTCGCCCTGAGCCCCCAAGACCCAGAGACGAGACCTTGTCGAAGCACGCCCCGCACGTTCCGAAGCATCGGAAGGCACCGCAGCGACCCCTCGCAGAGGCCCCCAAGAAGGTCGCCAAGACCACGCTTCTGCTCTCCACCCTGGCCGTCGGCGGCACGGGTACGGCGGTCGCCGGCGGGATCGCCCTCCACGCCCCCTCCGACCAGGTGACTCCGGTCGCCAGCTCCTTCGGCCAGTCCGCCGACGGTGCGACCGCCCCCTCGGGATCGTCCACCACCCAGGCTGACGGCACCGACGCTGCCGAGCGCGCCGCGCTGGTCGCCGCGCGCGGCGACGACGCGCCGCTCTCGCGCTCCGCCGACCGCCGCGCCGCCACCGACCCGGTGAAGCAGGCCGCCCTCGCGGCCGTCACCACCGACCGAGGCGACGCGATCACCAAGCGCGAGGACCTCGCCCAGGGTGACCCCAAGTCCGTCGCGAGCGCCCTGCTGTCGTCGTACGGCTGGAGCGGGAGCCAGTTCGGCTGCCTCGACTCGCTGTGGACGAAGGAGTCCGGCTGGCGGGTCAACGCCTACAACCCCTCGGGCGCCTACGGCATCCCGCAGGCCCTGCCGGGCTCCAAGATGTCGTCGGCCGGCCCGAACTGGCAGACCGACGCCGAGACCCAGATCAAGTGGGGCCTGGGCTACATCCAGGATCGCTACGGCTCGCCCTGCGGCGCGTGGGCGCACTCCGAGTCCTACAACTGGTACTGAGAGACGCCGGCGCCCACGGCGCGAGCGCAGAGACGTACGACGGCGGCGCACCCGATCGGGTGCGCCGCCGTTGCTGTGCGCGGCCGTATGGGGGTGGTGACGGTCGCGTCTCTCGCAGCGGGTCAGGCCGCTGCGACGACCTCCTCGAGCTCCTCGTCCTCGGCCGACTCCGAGACGAGCGGGGCGTTGCGCCTCCGCTCGTAGACGAACGACGCGAAGACCAGCCCGGAGGCGGCCACGAGCCAGAGCAGCAGGGTCCAGACCTGGCGGCCGATGCCGAGGTCGGGGAAGTAGATCAGGTTGCGGCCGGCTTCGTGGAGCGCGGCGCCGTTCCAGAAGGAGTGCAGCGCGCCGAAGAAGCCCGGCAGCAGCTCGGGAGCATAGACACCGCCGGCGGTGGTGAAGTTGAGCATCACGAAGAGCATCGTCATCGTGGGCGTCGTGACCTTGCCGAGGAATGGGTGCAGGCCCACGCCGATCAGCATGATCGAGACGCTGTAGAGCCAGGCCAGGAGGCCGATCTCCACGACGTGGCTGGGCAGGGCGCCGTACACGGGACCGGCGACGACGGTGACGAGGAGCGCGGTGACGGCCGAGGAGACGACCGCCAGGCCCACGCGGAAGCGGTGGCGCAGGGCCGCTCCGGCGGCGCCGATCGCGACGCCCGCGGCGTACGAGCCGACCGTCAGACCGACGAGGTAGAAGAACATGCTCTGGCCGCTCGGGTCGCCGTCGGCGGCGACGGGGACGACGTTCC
This sequence comes from Nocardioides eburneus, assembly GCF_040838215.1. Classification (NCBI taxonomy): domain Bacteria; kingdom Bacillati; phylum Actinomycetota; class Actinomycetes; order Propionibacteriales; family Nocardioidaceae; genus Nocardioides; species Nocardioides eburneus. The sequence goes on from NZ_JBFPJR010000032.1 coordinate 37,253, forward strand.
TCAGCTGCAGCGGCACGTGCTGCGAGGCCGCGACCTCCTCGAAGATCGACACCACGACCTGGGAGGTGGTCGCGGAGGCAGCGTCGCTGTAGAGCAGCTGCGGCGCCGTGGCGTCGGGCACCAGCGCCGCCGTGATCTCACGGTGCTTGATCTGCTGCTCCGCGGTGCCGGCGTCGGCGACGGTCCGGATGGCGACCATGTCGCCGAGCTTGTCCTGCAGGGTCTGGGCCATCACCTTGGTCTCGGCCGAGCTGCCCACCACGTCGATGCGCACGTCGTGCGGGCTGGGCTGGTGGAACGCGCCGAGGTAGGCGAGGGCCATGCCGACGCCGAGGAAGAGCGGGATGAGCAGGTGGATGCCGGCGTGCTTGAGGACGTGCCGCTCATGGCGTGAGACGGAGCTGGGGTGAGACATGGAACCTTCCGGATCGAGACTCGGAGCGAGTTGTACTTTGCAACTCAGCGAATAGTTGTATATTACAACCAACCGGAAGGAGATGCCAATGGCGGCGCAGGAAGACGTGACGCAGCAGATACTCCACGAGCTCACGCTCTACGGCCGCCGGGTGCGGGCCGTCGTCGAGCGTGCCCACCCCGACCTCTCGTTCGTGGCCTACTCGATGCTGAGCCATGTGTACGACGAGGACGGCTGCCGCGCGGTCGACCTGGCCCGCGTCTACGGGTTGGACAAGTCGACGGTCAGCCGCCAGATCGGCGCGCTCGTACGCCGCGGTCTCGTCCAGCGCGACGACGGTGGCGTCCAGGCGCTGCACGTCACCCCGGCGGGCGCCCGCCTGCTCGAGGGCGCGCGTGACCAGCAGCGTGCGATGCTCGCCCGGCGGCTGGAGCGATGGACCGACGCCGAGCGGCGGACGTTCGCCGAGCTGCTGCGCCGCTACAACGTCGGGGAGTGACCCGGTGGTGAGTGTCGGCGCGGACCATGTCCCACGCCGACGCTCACCACCTCGGTGTCAGGGGTGGGTCATCGACTCCACGTCGAGCGCGGCGTCGAGCTGCTCGAGGGTGAGCTCGCCCCGGTCGACGTAGCCGAGCCTGAGCACGGTCTCCTTGATCGTCGCGCCGTCGGCGAGCGCCTGCTTGGCGACCTTGGCGGCGTTCTCGTAGCCGATGTACTTGTTGAGCGGGGTGACGACCGACGGCGAGGACTCGGCGTAGGCGCGCATGCGCTCGGCGTTGGCGGTGATGCCGTAGACGGTGCGCTGGGCGAGGACCGTCATCGAGGCGGAGAGCAACCGGATCGACTCGAGCAGGTTGCGCGCCATGACCGGCATCGCGACGTTGAGCTCGAAGGCGCCCGAGGCGCCGGCGGCGGTGACGGCCGCGTCGTTGCCGATCACCTGGAAGGCGACCATCAGCGTCGCCTCGGGGAGGACCGGGTTCACCTTGCCGGGCATGATCGAGGAACCCGGCTGGAGGTCGGGGAGGTGGATCTCGGCCAGGCCGGTCGTCGGGCCCGACGACATCCAGCGCAGGTCGTTGTTGATCTTGATCAGGCCGACCGCCAGCGTCTTCAGGACGCCGGAGAGCTCGACGAGCGAGTCGCGCGTGCCCTGGGCCTCGAAGTGGTCGCGCGCTTCGGTGAACTCCTGGCCGGTCGCGGCCGACAGCTCCGCGATCACCTGCTGCGGGAAGCCGGCCGGGGTGTTGATGCCGGTGCCGACGGCGGTGCCGCCGAGCGGGAGCTCACGCACGCGGGGGAGGACGGCGTCGAGCCGCTCCTTCGCGTAGCGGATGGTGGCGGCGTACCCGCCGAACTCCTGGCCGAGCATGACGGGCGTCGCGTCCATCAGGTGGGTGCGGCCGCTCTTGACCAGGCCCTGGAACTCCTCGGCCTTGCGCTCGAGTGAGCTCGCCAGGACGTCGATGGCCGGCAGCAACTGCTCGGTGACCGCCACCGCGGCGGCGACGTGGATGGCGGTCGGGAAGGTGTCGTTGGAGGACTGGCTGGCGTTGACGTGGTCGTTGGGGTGGACCTCGACCCCGGCGCGGGATGCGAGCGAAGCGATCACCTCGTTGGCGTTCATGTTGGACGAGGTGCCGGAGCCGGTCTGGAAGACGTCGATGGGGAAGGCGTCGTCGACCTCGCCGGCGACGACCTTGGCGGCCGCCTCGGCGATGGCGTCGGCCTGCTCGGCCGTGATGACGCCGAGTGCGCCGTTGACCTTCGCGGCGGCGGCCTTCACGTGGCCGATCGCATGGATGAGCGCCGGCTCGATCGGCGTACCACTGATCGGGAAGTTCTCCACCGCTCGCTGCGTCTGCGCCCGCCAGAGCGCGTCCTGGGGGACGCGGACGTCGCCCATGCTGTCGTGTTCGATGCGGAACGCCTGGTCTTCAGTCATGTTTGATTCAACCTTCAACTAGTGGCGGTTGTTCCGGCGAAGAGCCAGTAGCGCTCGTCACGGCCCTGCAGATCGACCGGGAACGACAGCTCCTCCACCTCCACGAACACCGTACTCATCGCCGCGACCAGCGCCGGCTCCTCGCTGGCCGACCAGATCACCACGCGGCCGTCCGGCGCCGTCGCGCGTGCGGCCTCCCGCAGCAGTGGTGCCTGGTAGAGCCCGGCGTTGCCGTCGTGCACGAGGTAGCTCGGACCGTTGTCGACGTCGAGCACCACCACGTCGTACGCCGCCGGCGGGCTGTCGCGCAGCGCGACCGCGACGTCGGCGACCTCGACGTGCACCCGCGGGTCGGCCAGGAGCGACGGCCCGTGAGGGATGGTGCCGTCGCGCATCCAGCCGACCAGGGCCGGCTCGAGCTCGACCACCGTGGCGTGCTCGACGCGCGGGTCGGCGAGCACGGCCTCGAGCGTGAAGCCCAGCCCCAGCCCGCCGACGAGCACGCGCCGCGGAGCGGGATGCAGGGCCAGCGCCCGGGACGCCAGGGCGCGCTCGGTGCTCGTCTCGACCGTGTCCATCACGAAGACGCCGTTGGCCCGCAGCTCCAGGCTGTCGTCCTCCCGGCGCCGCAACACCAGCCCGCCGTCCTGCGCCACCGTCTCCACGCGGCCATTCTCACAGCACGTGTACGCCGGCCCGTGCGGGCTACCGGAGGTCATGACCGAGAAGCAGCGACCCGAGGACGACCAGAGCGACGACCAGAGCGAGGGCCAGGTGTCGGAGGTCCAACGCCTGGGCGACGACACGACGGGGACGCCGCAGGCGCCCGAGGACTCGACGGCGGGCTACCCCGACAGCGAGTCCGGCGGCGCCGACGAGGGCGCCGCCGGGCCCGAGTCGAGCCCGCCGGAGAACCGCCGGGACAACGAGAACAGCCGCTCGGGCCACCGTCGTCCCGGGCAGAGCATCGAGGACGAGAAGCTGCCCTGAGCCCAGTCCGGCGCCCGGCTCAGCGCTCCTTGGAGCGCACCCGGACGCCGGTGAGCGGGATCGTGGTGGTGCCGGCGGGGTCGGTGAAGAAGTCGTTGCCCTTGTCGTCGACGACGATGAAGGCGGGGAAGTCCTCGACCTCGATCTTCCAGATCGCCTCCATGCCGAGCTCGGGGTACTCCAGCACCTCGACGGACTTGATGCAGTCCTGGGCGAGCCGTGCGGCCGGGCCGCCGATGGAGCCGAGGTAGAAGCCGCCGTGCGCGTGGCAGGCCTCGGTGACGACCTTGGACCGGTTGCCCTTGGCGAGCATCACCTTGGAGCCGCCCGCCGCCTGGAACTGCTCGACGTAGGAGTCCATCCGGCCCGCCGTGGTCGGGCCGAAGGAGCCGGACGCGTAGCCTTCGGGCGTCTTCGCCGGCCCGGCGTAGTAGACCGGGTGGTCCTTGAGGTACTGCGGCATCTCCTCGCCTGCGTCGAGGCGCTCCTTGATCTTGGCGTGCGCGATGTCGCGCGCGACCACCAGCGGGCCGGTCAGGGAGAGCCGGGTCTTGACCGGGTGCTTGGACAGCTCGGCGAGGATCTCGTCCATCGGCTGGGTCAGGTCGATCTTGACGACCTCGCCGCCCTGGATGAGGTGCTCCTCGGTGGTGTCGGGGAGATACTTCGCCGGGTCGGTCTCGAGCTGCTCGAGGAAGATGCCCTCGGGGGTGATCTTGCCCAGCGCCTGCCGGTCGGCGGAGCAGGAGACCGCGATCGCGACCGGCAGCGAGGCGCCGTGACGGGGGAGCCGCACGAAGCGGACGTCGTGGCAGAAGTACTTCCCACCGAACTGGGCGCCGATCCCGAACGACTGGGTCAGCTCGAAGATCTCCTCCTCGAGCTTCGGGTCGCGGATGCCGTGGCCCGAGAGGTCGCCCTCGGTGGGGAGGTGGTCGAGGTAGTGCGCCGAGGCGAGCTTCGCCGTCTTGAGGGCGTGCTCCGCCGACGTACCGCCGACGACCACGGCGAGGTGGTAGGGCGGGCAGGCGGCCGTCCCGAGCGAGCGGATCTTCTCGTCGAGGAACTTCAGCAGGCGATCGGGGTTCAGGATCGCCTTGGTCTCCTGGTAGAGGAACGACTTGTTGGCCGAGCCGCCGCCCTTGGCCATGAAGAGGAAGTGGTATTCCGGCGTCCCGTCGTGGGACGGGGTGGAGTAGAGCTCGATCTGCGCGGGGAGGTTGTTGCCGGTCGGCTTCTCCTCGTAGGTCGAGATCGGCGCCATCTGTGAGTAGCGCAGGTTGAGCTTCGTGTAGGCGTCGTACACGCCCTTGGCGACGAGCTCGGCGTCGTCGACACCGGTGATGACGCCCTCGGACTTCTTGCCCATCACGATCGCCGTGCCGGTGTCCTGGCACATCGGCAGCACGCCGCCGGCGGAGATGTTGACGTTCTTGAGCAGGTCGAGGGCGACGAAGCGGTCGTTGCCCGAGGACTCCGGGTCGTCGATGATCTTGCGCAGCTGGGCGAGGTGGGCCGGGCGCAGGTAGTGCTGGATGTCGTGGACGGCCTCGTAGGTGAGGCGGCGGATCGCCTCCGGGTCCACCTTGAGGAACGTCTGCCCGTCCACCTCGAACGTCGAGACGCCCTCGGTCGTGATCAGCCGGTAGGGCGTGTCGTCGTGGTGGGCAGGAAGGAGATCGGAATAACGGAACCCAGGAGTCACAGCGTCGGCCACGAGCCCGCATCGTACGCCGCCCCCGGGGCTGGACCGACCGGAGGTCGGTCGCTATGGTCGAGACGTCAACCCACACGGGAGTCCGCGGCAGCGGACTGAGAGGGAGCTGGAGCCGCTCCGACCGTCGAACCTGATCCGGGTCATGCCGGCGAAGGAAGTGAGCCTCCGTGGTGCCCAAGCTGTTCTGTCTGGTCTCGTCCAGCGACGACCTCGCGCTGCTGCCTGCGCTGGCCGAGGCCGGCGTCGACGGGTTCCAGGTCCGCGACAAGAGCGCGACCACGCGCGAGCTGGTCGAGCTGACCCGGGTGGTGCGCGGGTCGGTGGAGATGTACGACGCCACCGTGGTCGTCAACGACCGCGTCGACGTCGCCCTCGCGGCCGGCGCGGCCGGGGTCCACCTCGGCGCCGACGACCTGCCGGTCCGCGAGGCGCGCCGGATCGCGCCGCGACTGCTGATCGGCGCGACCTGCCGCGACCGCGAGCAGGTCGCCGCGGCCGCCCACGACGGCGCCGACTACGCCGGCTTCGGACCGCTCTTCGCGACGCAGTCGAAGAGCGGCCTGCCCGACCCGTTCGGCCTCGGCGCGCTCGCCGCCGCCCACGGCGTCCTCCCGCTCATCGGCATCGGCGGCATCGACGCCGTGCGGGCCGGGGGTGCGCGGGCGGCAGGCGCCCACGGCGTCGCCGTCATCGGCGGGCTGTGGCGACAACCCGATCCGCTGGTGGCAGCGAAGGAGCTCGTCACGGCGGTGGCCTGATGGCGGGCCAGGTCCGGGGGCTCGTCCGTGTGCTCGGTGCCGGGATCGTCGGGCTCGCCGTCGCGGACGAGCTGGTCGGGCGCGGCCACCCGGTCGAGGTCGTCGACCCGGCTCCCGGCTCGGGGGCCTCCCACGCCGCAGCCGGGATGCTCAGCCCGGCCGGCGAGCTCTGGCACGGCGAGACCGACGTGCTCACCCTCGGTCGGCGCTCGGCCGATCTGTGGCCGGGCTTCGCCACCCGACTCCGCGTCCCGCTCCGCACCGGCGGCACCCTCCTCGCCGCCGCCGACCACGGCGACCTGCAGCAGGTCGAGCGGCAGCTCGCGCTGCTCGAGCGGCACGGCGAGAAA
>NZ_JBFPJR010000033.1:0-42245 GCF_040838215.1 Nocardioides eburneus
CCGCCCCCCCCCGACGGTCGGCGAGGACACGAGCCGTCGTCGCGGGCGAGACCGGCATCCTCGCTGATGATCGACTCATCGAGAGCGGCCACGCGCCGTGTCCCGCTCCATCACGATCGCTGCTCAGCCGATGTCCATGCCCAACGGGTCGCCGGCCTCGCCCCGCACGCGCCGCAGCACCCGCATCGACCCGAGCGCCTCGACCTCCTCGAAGGACCCGGAGGCGAGGGCCGGCAGATAGATGTCCTCGTACGGCGGTCGGCCGCCGTCGGCCGGGTCGGGGAAGACGTCGTGGATCACCAGCAGTCCACCGGCGTCGACCCACGGCGCCCAGCCGCGGTAGTCCGCGCGGGCGGGCTCGACGCCGTGACCGCCGTCGATGAAGAGGAGCGAGAGCGGCGTGCGCCAATGGCTGCTGACGACGTCGCTGTGGCCGACGACGGCGATCACGTCACGCTCGAGGCCGGCCGCCTCGATGGTCCGGCGGAAGACGGGCAGGGTGTCCATCCGGCCGGTGCGGGCGTCGACGAGCGCCGGGTCGTGGTGCTCCCAGCCGGCCTGATTCTCCTCCGAGCCACGGTGGTGGTCGACGGTGAAGATGGCGGCACCGACGCCGGCCGCGCGCGCGGCCGCACCGAGGTAGACCGCCGACTTGCCGCAGTAGGTCCCGACCTCGAGCGCCGGGCCGTGCGCGAGCCGGTCGACGGCGTACCGGAACAGCAGCAGGCCCTCGTCCGGAGGCATGAACCCCGGCGCGTCGACGGCGTGCTTCAGCAGGTCTTCAGGGATCTCCGGCGCAGGCACGGCCCTCACCTTAGTGTCACCGCCCGTGTCGACCGCCCGTGTCGACCGGCCGTGTCAGCTGCTCGGCTGGTCGTCGACCTGGATGTCGAGGTGATGCTGACTCGTCCCACCGAGGCCTCGCCGGAGCAGGCATGCGCCGTCTGCCCTAGGCTGAGCGCCGTAACGTCTCGTGGCGCAGGAATCCGGTGCGAGTCCGGAGCGGTTCCGCCACTGTGAGTCCTGGCCCGGCGAGGGGCGGGGCACAGCCAGACACTGGCCACGGGACCTCCGCCGACCAGGGGCGAGAACCCCGAGGAGAAACCGTGTCGACTTCCGCGGCCACCACTCCCGCGCGCCTTGCGCTGCTCTCCACCTCCGACACCGACCTGCTCTCCGCCCGCGCGTCCGGCGCGGCCTACGGGTGGGCCAACCCGGCCCGCGCGAGCGACGAGGAGCTGACCGCGCTCGTCGCAGGAGCCGCGCTGGTCGTCGTACGCCAGCTCGGGTCGCCGCACGAGCTGTGGCCCGGGCTCGAGGCTGTCCGTGCCGCCGGCACGCCGCTGGTCGTGCTCGGCGGTGAGCAGACGCCCAGCGCCGAGCTGATGGAGCTCTCGACCGTGCCCGTCGGCATCGCCGCGCAGGCGCACCGCTACCTCGCCGAGGGTGGCCCCGCCAACCTCGCCCAGCTCCATGCGTTCCTCGCCGACACCGTGCTGCTCACCGGCGAGGGCTTCGAGCCGCCGGCGATCGTGCCCACCTGGGGCTTCGCCGAGCGCGACGTGACACCCAGCGCGCGCCAGAGTGCGCTCTCAGCATCACAGGGCGAGCTGCCCCGCGTGGGGGTGCTCTACTACCGTGCCCACGAGACCAGCGGCAACACCGCCTTCGCCCACGCGCTCGCCGACGCGATCGATGCGACCGGGGAGGCGGTCGGCGTGCCGATCTTCTCGACGTCGCTGCGCGCCGCCCCCGATGAGCTGTACGACGCCCTCAGCAGCCTCGACGCACTGGTCGTCACGGTGCTCGCCGCCGGTGGAGCCACGCCGGCCGCGGCGAGCGCCGGCGAGGACGACGGCTCCTGGGACGTGGAGCGGATCGCGGCGCTCGGCATCCCCGTCCTCCAGGGCCTGTCCCTGACCAGCAGCCGCGCCGAGTGGGAGGCCTCCGACGACGGCGTGACACCCATCGACTCGGCGAGCCAGGTGGCGATCCCGGAGTTCGACGGCCGGATCATCACGGTGCCGTTCTCGTTCAAGGAGATCGACGAGGACGGCCTGCCGCGCTACGTCGCGGACGCGGAGCGGTGCACCCGGCTCGCCCGGCTCGCGGTCAACCACGCCCGGCTGCGCCGGGTGCCGAACGCCGAGAAGCGGATCGCGCTCATGCTGTCGGCCTACCCGACCAAGCACGCCCGCATCGGCAACGCCGTCGGCCTCGACACGCCGGTCTCCGCCGTACGCCTGCTGCGCCGACTTCGCGACGAGGGCTACGACGTCGGCGACGGCTTCGGCGTGCTGGACCTCGAGGACGAGACCGAGGCCGGCGACCGGCTCATCCATGCACTCATCGCCGCGGGCGGCCAGGACGAGGACTGGCTGACCTCGGGGCAGCTCACCGACGCGCACGTGCGCGTCCCGGCCGATGACTACCGCGCCTGGACGGCCGACCTGCCGGCGACGCTGCGCGACCAGATCGTCGCCGCCTGGGGCGAGGCGCCGGGGAGGCTCTTCGTCAACGCCGCGCCCGATTCCGGGGAGAAGGAGATCGTCCTCGCCTGCCTGCAGGCCGGCAACGTGGCGCTGATGATCCAGCCGCCGCGTGGCTTCGGGGAGAACCCGGTCGCGATCTACCACGACCCCGACCTGGCGCCGAGCCACCATTACCTCGCGGCGTACCGCTGGGTCGAGCAGGGGTTCAAGGCCCACGCCGTCGTCCACCTCGGCAAGCACGGCTCGATGGAGTGGCTGCCCGGCAAGAACGCCGCGCTCTCGGCCGCGTGCGCCACCGACGCCGTCATCGGCAGCCTCCCGCTGGTCTACCCGTTCCTCGTCAACGACCCCGGCGAGGGCGCCCAGGCCAAGCGCCGGGCGCACGCCGTCATCGTCGACCACCTGGTCCCGCCCATGGCCCGCGCGGAGTCGTACGGCGACATCGCGCGCCTGGAGCAGCTGCTCGACGAGCACGCCAACATCGCCTCGATGGACCCAGCCAAGCTGCCGGCGATCCGGGGTGAGATCTGGCAGCTGATGCGGTCGGCCGAGATGCACCGCGACCTCGGCCTGGACGACCGGCCCGAGGACGATGACTTCGACGACTTCCTCCTGCACGTCGACGGCTGGCTCTGCGAGATCAAGGACGCCCAGATCCGCGACGGCCTGCACGTCCTCGGCGGCGCGCCCGTCGGGGAGGCGCGGGTCAACCTCGTGCTCGCGATCCTGCGGGCCGCGCAGGTGTGGGGCGGCCAGGACCACGCGGTCCCCGGTCTGCGGACGGCTCTCGGACTGACGAGCGAGCAGGCGACCACCGAGGTGGACGTCGTCGAGGCCGAGGCCCGAGCGCTGGTGGAGGCGATGGAGAAGGCCGACTGGGACCCGGCGGAGGTGACGCGCCTTCACCACGACCCCGAGGTGCAGACGGTGCTGCGGTTCGCCGCCACCGAGGTGGTGCCGCGGCTGGCACGGACGACGGACGAACTCGACGCCGTGCTCACCGCGCTGGCGGGGGGCTTCGTGCGGCCGGGGCCGTCCGGATCGCCGCTCCGCGGGCTGGTCAACGTCCTCCCGACCGGGCGCAACTTCTACACCGTGGACCCGCGCGCGGTGCCGTCGCGGCTGGCCTGGCAGACCGGGCAGGCGATGGCCGAGTCGCTGGTCCAGCGCTACCTCGACGAGACCGGGACGCATCCGACCTCCGTCGGCCTCTCGGTCTGGGGCACCAGCGCGATGCGCACCAGCGGCGACGACATCGCCGAGGTGCTGGCGCTGCTCGGCGTCCGGCCCGTGTGGGACGAGGCGTCGCGCCGGGTGCGCGACCTGGCCGTCGTACCTCTCGCGGAGCTCGGCCGGCCCCGCATCGACGTGACGGTCCGCATCTCGGGATTCTTCCGGGACGCCTTCCCGCACGTCGTGGCGATGCTCGACGACGCCGTACGCCTCGTGGCAGCCCTGGACGAGCCGGACTCGCTCAACTACGTCCGCGCGCACACCCGCACCGACCTCGCCGAGCACGGCGACGAACGCCGCGCGACGACGCGCATCTTCGGCTCGAAGCCGGGGTCCTACGGCGCGGGCATCCTCCAGGCCGTCGAGTCCGGAAGCTGGCGCGACGACGCCGACCTCGCCGAGGTCTACACGGCCTGGGGCGGCTTCGCCTACGGACGCGGCCTCGAGGGGGCGCCGGCGGCGGACGACATGCGCGCGAACTACCGCCGGATCAAGGTGGCGGCCAAGAACGTCGACACCCGCGAGCACGACATCGCCGACAGCGACGACTACTTCCAGTACCACGGCGGCATGGTCGCCACCGTCCGCGCGCTCACCGGCGAGGACCCGAAGGCGTACGTCGGCGACTCGACCTCGCCCGACGCGGTCAGGACGCGCACGCTGGGGGAGGAGACCGCCCGCGTGTTCCGCGCCCGCGTGGTCAACCCCCGCTGGATCGCGGCGATGCGCCGTCACGGCTACAAGGGCGCCTTCGAGCTGGCCGCGACGGTCGACTACCTCTTCGGGCTCGACGCGACCGCCGGCGTGGTCCACGACTGGATGTATGACAAGCTCGCCCACGAATACGTGCTCGACCAGGAGACCAACGAGTTCCTGCGCCGCTCCAACCCGTGGGCGCTGCGCGGCATCGTCGAGCGTCTGCACGAGGCGGCCGAGCGGGGCCTGTGGGCCGAGCCCGACGCCGAGACCCTCGCGGCGCTGCAGCAGGCCTACCTCGACGTCGAGGGAGAGCTGGAGGACCGGTGACCCTGCGAGAGGCTCAGCAACGGAACGGCGCAGCGTCGCCGTCGACGCTGCGGATCATCGGCATCGGGATGGGCCCGCAGCACGTCACCCCCGAGGCGGCCGAGGCGCTGCGCGGCTGCGACTACGTCCTGGCTGCGCGGAAGTCGGCGGACGACGCGCTGCTGGCGGTCCGGCGCGCCGTCGCGGAGGCGTACGACGTCGAGCTGGTCGCCGTCCCCGACCCGGACCGTGACCGCGCCGACCCCGCGGACTACCCACGCGCGGTCGCGGACTGGCACGAGGCCCGGGTCGCGGCGTACGCCGGGATCCTCGGTGCGCGTCCGGGCACGGTGGCGATGCTGGTGTGGGGAGACCCGTCGCTCTACGACTCCAGCATCCGGATCGCCGACGCGCTGGTGGAGCGCGGCGCGCTGGCGTCCTACGACGTCCTTCCGGGGATCTCCGCGCCGCAGCTGCTCGCCGCCCGCCACCGCCTGGTCCTCAACGACGTCGGCCGGGCCGTCCACCTGACCACCGGTCGCCGGCTCCGGGAGGCCGTGGACGCGGGGCTCGACAACCTCGTCGTCATGCTCAATCGCCGGCTCGACCTCGGCGGGCTCGAGGACTGGTCGATCTGGTGGGGCGGCAACCTCGGGGCCGCGGGGGAGGAGCTCGTCTCCGGCCGGGTGGGCGAGGTCCTGCCGGAGATCGAGGCGGCCCGCGAGCGAGCTCGCGAGGCAGCCGGCTGGGTGATGGACCTCTACCTGCTGAGGCGTCCATGAGCGGTGTCGCGGGACGGCCCGCCGACAGGCCCGCCGACCGGCCCGGCCACTCCGTGCTGGTCGTGCCTGTGCCCGAGCTGGACCCGTTCGTCCAGGCCCGGACGGCGCACTACGACGCGTCCTTCCTCTCCGCCGACCCGGCGTTCGCCCACGCCCACGTCACGCTGCTCGGCCACTGGCTGTCGGATCCGGCCGTGGCCGACCTCGACACCGTCGCGCAGGTGCTGGCCAGGTTCGAGCCGTTCGAGACGGCGCTGGGGGAGGTCTCCGCGTTCCCCGACGGCCTCGTCCACCTGCGGCCCGAGCCCGACGCGCCGTTCCGCGCGCTCACGCAGGCGCTCGTCGCGCGGTTCCCGCAGTGCCCGCCGTACGCCGGCCGCTTCCCGGACCCGGTGCCCCACCTGACCCTCGACCAGACCTCCGAGGCCGTCACCGTGGACTCGGTCGCCGCCGAGCTCCGCGGCATCCTCCCCGTGCGCCTCCGGGTCGACCGGGTGGACCTGCAGTGGTGGGCGAACCACGACTGCCACGTGCGGCACACCTGGAAGCTCGGCGTGTCCGAGGTGGTCCGCTGATGGCCGGGCTGCTGGTCGCCGGGACGACGTCGGACGCGGGCAAGAGCGTCGTCACGACCGGGCTCTGTCGTGCGTTCGCCCGGCGGGGGATCCGGGTGGCGCCCTACAAGGCCCAGAACATGTCCAACAACTCCATGGTCTGCGCGGGCCCGGACGGTCCCGCCGAGATCGGCCGGGCGCAGTGGATCCAGGCGCTCGCCGCCCGCGCCACGCCGGAGCCGGCGATGAACCCGGTCCTGCTCAAGCCCGGCAGCGACCGACGCAGCCACGTCGTCCTCCTGGGCCAGCCGTACGGCGAGGTGTCGTCCTCCGACTGGGTCGAGGGCCGACGCGTGCTGGCCCGCACCGCCCACGAGGCGTACGACGACCTGGCCGCCCGCTACGAGCTGGTCGTGGCCGAGGGCGCGGGGAGCCCCGCGGAGATCAACCTGCGTGCCGGCGACTACGTCAACCTGGGGCTGGCCCGGCATGCGGGACTGGCGACGGTCGTCGTGGGCGACATCGACCGCGGCGGCGTCTTCGCGTCGATGCTCGGAACCCTGGCACTCCTCGATGCCGACGACCAGGCGCTGCTCGCCGGCTGGGTCGTCAACAAGTTCCGCGGCGACCTCGCGCTCCTGCGGCCCGGGCTCGACGAGCTGACGCGGCTCACCGGGCGTCCCGTCCACGGCGTGCTGCCGTGGCATCCGGACCTGTGGCTCGACTCCGAGGACGGCCTCGACCTGGACGGTCGCCGGGCGGCGCCAGGCGAGAGCGTGCGGACCGTCGCCGTCGTACGCCTGCCGCGGGTCAGCAACTTCACCGACGTGGACGCGCTCGGGCTCGAGCCGGGGCTGGACGTCGCGTTCGTCTCCGATCCACGCCGGCTGGCCGACGCCGACCTCGTCGTCCTGCCGGGCAGCCGCGCGACGCTCGCCGACCTGGCGTGGCTGCGCGAGCGCGGGCTGGCGGACGCGGTCGTGGCCCACGCCCGCGCCGGGCGTCCGGTCCTCGGCATCTGCGGTGGCTGCCAGATGCTCGGACGGACGATCCGCGACCCTCAGGGCGTGGAGGGGTCCGTCGGCGCGGAGGTGCCCGGACTGGGCCTGCTCGACCTGGCGACCACCTTCCGGGCCGAGAAGACGCTGCGCCTGCACGAGCCCGCCGGCTACGAGATCCACCATGGCCGGGTCAGCGGTGAGACCCGATCCGGTAGCGTCGTGGGGACCATGGTGCACGGAGCTCTCGAGGATGACGACACCCGAGCGGCCTACCTCCTCGAGACGCTCGGGATCCGCTCACAGGCCTCGTTCCCCTACGCGCGGCAGCGACGCCTCGACCTGCTCGGCGACCTGGTGGAGCAGCACCTCGACGTCGACGCCCTGCTCTCGCTCGCGTACGACGGCGCGCCGGCCGGGCTGCCGGTCCTACCGCCAGGAGGGATGTCATGAGGGTCCTGCTGCTCGGCGGCACCGCCGAGGCCCGCGAGCTCGCCCAGCGGCTCGTCGCCGCGCGGATCGAGGTGACCTCGTCGCTCGCGGGGCGCGTCGAGCGTCCCCGGCTGCCGGTCGGCGACGTCCGCATCGGTGGGTTCGGCGGGGTGCTCGGCCTGCGGAACGCGCTCGCGGACTACGACGTGGTCGTGGACGCCACGCATCCCTTCGCCCGGGGCATCAGCGCCAACGCCGTGGCCGCCTGCACGATGGAGCCGCCCGTCCCGCTCCTCCGGCTCGAGCGTCCCGGCTGGACCGGCGCACCCGACTGGCACTGGGTCGACTCCAACGACGACGCCGCGACCGTCGCCGATCGCCTCGGCCGTCGGCCGTTCATCACGGTCGGGCGTCAGGAGCTGGGACGCTACCTGCCCGTGCTCGGCCGGCGGTCGGTGCTCGCCCGCGTCGTCGACCTGCCCGACATTGCCGTTCCGCCGGACTGGCGCATCGTGACCAGCCGCGGGCCCTACCACCTCGACGGCGAGCTCTCGCTCATGCGCGCACACCGAGCCGACGTCCTGGTCACGAAGGACTCCGGCGGGACCTACACGTGGCCCAAGATGGAGGCCGCCGCCACGCTGGGTGTCCCGGTCGTCGTCGTACGCCGCCCGCCCGGTCCACCGGGCATCCCGACCGTCACCGACGTCGAGGCCGCCGTGGAGTGGGTCGAGTCGCAGCGCGCCGGCTCCCCGCGATGAAGGTCCTCGTCACCGGAGGCGTGCGCTCGGGGAAGTCGCGCCACGCCGAGGAGCTGCTCGCGGGGCGCGACGATGTCGTCTACGTCGCCGCCGGACCGGTCGTGGACGATGCCGACTGGGCGGCGCGGATCGCTGCGCATCGTGCCCGGCGCCCCGCGACGTGGGCGACGCTGGAGACGTGCGACCTGGCGGCCGCTCTGGCGAGGCCGGAGGCCGTGCTGGTCGACTGCCTCGGGACGTGGCTGACCGGCGTCCTCGACGAGCGATCGCTCTGGGAGTCTCCGGTCGAGCAGGTCACCGGCGTCGTCCAGGAGCTGGTCGACGCCGCCGCGGCGCGCCTTCGGGGGCGGGACGACGCCGTCCTGGTCACCAACGAGGTCGGGCTCGGGGTCGTGCCGGCCCACCGCTCGGGGCGGCTCTTCCGCGACCTTCTCGGCTCCGTCAACCAGGCCTTCGGCGCGGCGTGCGACGAGGTGCACCTGGTCGTCGCCGGACGGGTGCTGGTGCTCTGAAGGACGCGCTGCCGGCGCGAGCGAGTGGTTCCCGGCCGCGAGAGAGGGGTCCATCCGACCACGTCCACGGTGGGGGCCGACCGTGACGGGCCGTGGCCCCTCTCTAGAGCGCTCGCCGAGGTGCTTCGCCGTGCGCTGCGCGCCAGTAGCCGCAGAACGCGACCCGGTCCTTCGGCAGACCGCAGGTGAGCCAGTGGCGGCGTACGGCGCCGACGAGCCCCGCCTCGCCGGCGACCCAGCCGAAGGCCCCTTGCGGGAAGAGCGTCCGGTCGCGTACGGCGGCGATCGCATCGTCGACCCAGACGACCTCGACGCCCTCGGGCCGGGCCAGCTCACGCCGGTCGGCGTCGTCGCGCAGCTGGACGGTCGCGCGTCCACTGACATCGGTCGGCAACGCCGTGAGGATGCCGGCGAGCGCAGGCAGCGCGGTGACGTCGCCGACCAGCTCGACCCGGGCGGATCCCTGCGGCAGGACGAAGCCGAGACCACCGTCGATGAGCCCGACGGGGTCGCCGGGCGAGCACGAAGCTGCCCAGTCGGCGGCGCGGCCCCGCTCGCCGTCGGCGCCACGGTGGAGCACGATATCGAGGTCCAGCTCGGGACCGTCCGGACCGTCTGCTCGGAACTCGGCGACCGTGTAGCTGCGCATCACCGGCCGATCGGCGCGGGCGAGCGTGAGGTAGCGCAGATAGGAGCGCGGGGTCAGCCGCCCGGGGACCCGGGCCAATGACGCACCGTCGTCGACCGGGAGGAAGAGCCGGACCCACTGGTCTGCCCCCAGAGGCACGAAACCGGCCAGGCCCTGGCCGCCGAGCGTGACGCGGACGAAGGAGGGGGACAGCCGCCGTCGGCGTACGACCCGACAAACCAGAAGGTCGGCCTGCCCCGGAGGGCGGCCGACCTTCGTGAGGTTCTGACGGGGCAATCTCAGCCCCGCGAGATGCGGATCATCTGGTCGCGCGGCACGACCTTGACCCGCTCGCGGCCGCCGAAGGCC
The DNA here is from genome assembly GCF_040838215.1 of Nocardioides eburneus. NCBI lineage: Bacteria > Bacillati > Actinomycetota > Actinomycetes > Propionibacteriales > Nocardioidaceae > Nocardioides > Nocardioides eburneus. The sequence continues at coordinate 9,767 of NZ_JBFPJR010000033.1, forward strand.
TCGCCGAGCGAGAGCTCGTGCGCGTCGAGCTTGGCCCAGCCCTCCTCGGTCGTGAACTCGACGCCACGCGCGGTGAGGTGCTCGACGATCGCCTCGGGGTCGCTGAACTCCGGCGCGGCGAGCTTGTCGATGTCGGCCAGCAGGTGCTCGATCGTCTCCTTGGCGTCGGACTTGGTGTGACCGATGAGGCCGACCGGGCCGCGCTTGATCCAGCCGGTGACATAGAGACCGTCGACCTGCTCCCCGTCGAGGAACACCCGGCCGCCCTCGTTGGGGATGACGCCCGCGCCGTCGTCGAACGGCACGTCCGGGAGCGCGGAGGAGAGGTAGCCCACGGCGCGGTAGACCGCCTGGACGGGGGTGTCGACGAACTCACCGGTGCCGCGGACGTTGCCGTCGCCGGTGTACTCGGTCCGCTCGGTCCGGATCGCCACGACGTTCCCGTCCTCGCCGAGGATCTCCACCGGGTTGTGCATCATGTGGAGGTGGATCCGGTGCGGGGCACCGGTCGGCTCGCCCTCGAGGTACTTCAGCAGCGTGTCGACGACGAGCTTGGTGGCCTTGTGGCTCGAGATCTCGGCCTGACCGGCGTCGTCGATCTGGAAGCCGTCCTCCTCGACCAGCACGTCGACGCTGGGGGAGTGCGACAGCTCGCGGAGCTCCATCGGCGAGAACTTGATGTGCGCCGGACCGCGACGTGCGAAGACGTGGACGTCCGTCGCGCGGTTGGCCTTGAGCCCCTCGTAGACGTTGTCGGCGATCTCCGTCACGAGCTGCTCGTCGGCGGGCTTGGCCAGCATGCGCGCGACGTCGAGCGCCACGTTGCCGGCGCCGATCACGGCGACGGACTCCGCCTCGAGCGGCCACTCGCGCGGCACGTCGGGGTGGCCGGCGTACCACGAGACGAAGTCGGCGGCGCCGTGGCTCTGCGGCAGCTCGACGCCGGGGACGTTGAGCGCACGGTCGGCCATCGCGCCGGTCGCGAAGATGACGGCGTCGTAGTAGCGCTTCAGGTCGTCGAGCTTGAGGTCGGTGCCATAGTCGACGTTCCCGAAGAAGCGGATCCGGTCGTTGTCGAGGACGCGGCGCAGCGCCTTGATGATCTCCTTGATCCGCGGGTGGTCCGGCGCGACGCCGTACCGCACCAGACCGTACGGCGCCGGGAGACGCTCGATGACGTCGACCTGGGCCTCGGGGTGCTCGCGGGTGAGGATGTCGGCGGCGTAGATGCCGGCCGGGCCGCCTCCGACGACGGCGACACGAAGAGAGCGCATGAACTGCCTTTCCTGGGACTAAGGCGAGCCTAAAACCTCACCATCCTGTCTCGCGGCGAGGGCCGCATCACGGACTCGTGATTCGAATCACAAGCAGAGGTGGTAGAGGGCCGCGGTGACGAGGTCGGTCAGGTGGTCGACCGCCGGCGGACGGGGAACGCGAGGACCCCCGCGCCGACGATCAGGAGAACGATCCCGCCGCCGACCGCCCACAGGACGGCGGTGGGGTCCGTGGGGGTCGGCTCCCACCACATCGTCCCGGCCACCGCCGCCTTCGTCGTGCCCGCTCGCAGCGGGATCCGCCAGTGGGCGACCAGGTGTCGCTTCCCGGGCTCGCCATGGACGGTGGCCGGCAGGGCGCCGCCCGCCCAGGCGACCCGCTCGTCGTGCCAGGAGAACTCGCCGGTCCGGGCGACGCGCGCCCAGCGGACCGCCGAACCGGGGGCCACCGAGCTCGGCGCCGTCCCGAGCGTCTCGGTCGTGGCGAAGGTCGTCAGCGAGCCCTCGTTGCGCCAGACCCCGTCGCTGGTGATCCGCAGGTAGGGCTCGCGCTGGTAGCCGAGCACGACGAGCGCACGGGCACCGGAGTTCTGCACCGTCACCTCCCCGCCGTGCGCCTCGACCCGGATGCGGATCCCCGGGAGGGCGGGCGTCACCCGGTCGAGCTCGGTCCGGACATTGTCGGCCGCGTTGCCGCCGCCGTGCGCGGCGACGGGGGAGACGCCGGCGAGTCCGGCGGCGACGATGACGCAGGCTGTCGCAAGCGCGCGTACGCCGCGCCGCCGTACACCACCTCGACCGTGACGGCGCCGCAGACGGCGGCGGGGCCCGGACCTGATGGTCCGACCCCCGCCCGAAGCTCCGTGGCGGCCGGTCATCCGACGACGGTCGACGCGGGCGCCGACGCCACCTCATGCCGCGTCACCGGCGCGAGGACACGCTCGGCCAACGGCGCGAAGACCAGGGCGATGACGCCCCACAGGATGACCTGGGCGCCGACCGAGTAAGCCCGGAACTGCGCGAGGACGTCCGCCGGGAAGCCCGGGAAGACGATGCGGCCCTCGGCATCCTTCAGTGGCAGCGGCGTCTCGGTGGCGTGCTTGCCGTACTCGACCACGTTCGCGTGCAGGTGGCCCAGCGCCGGCATGACCAGCATCACGACCGTCATGACGACCAGATAGCCGAGCCCGACGACGACCGTCGATGTCGTGACCGACCAGCGGCGGTGCAGCTTCTGGCCGACGTACACCGCCAGGAAGAGTGCCAGGCACGAGCAGAAGACGAGGATGAGGTAGAGCGCGCCGCGCGTCCTGATCGTCTCCTCGTGACCGATCGCCGGCGGGTTGGCGGGATACTTCATGAACGGCACCAGGAAGACCCCGACGAAGAAGAACGCCGGGACGAGGTAGCCGAGCTGACGCGGACGGATCCGCCCCGTACGGCCGAGGCAGATGACATAGGCGACCGCAACGAGCGCCCCCATGGCGGCGCCGAAGAGGACCAGGCCGGCACCGATCCCGAGGTTGCCCTGGACGGTGCGGCTGAAGATGTCGGGACCAGCGGCGGGTACGGCGAGGCCGGCGGCCTTGTCGAGCTTGTCCTGGGCCGCGTCGCGCGCGCTCTCGTAGTCGATCGCCTTCGAGATGACCGGCTCGGCGAAGAGCCGGGCGAAGACGAACATCACCAGTCCGGCGGCGGCGCCGGAGAGCACGCCCCGCCCGATGAGCTGTTTCTCCATGTTCGGTTGTTCTCCTGCCTGAGGTGGATCAGTGGCAGGGGAAGCCGAGGAAGTGCCGGCCGTCGTGGAAGAGCTCGTGGAGGACCATGCTCTTCCCGAAGATCGACATGGCGCCCTCGTCGACGCCGACGAAGTAGTAGACGAGCAACGCCGCGATCGCGGTGCCGAGAAGAAGGGCGACCGTCGTGACCTGGGCGGTCACGATCGGGGTCGTGATCGGGGCGACGGGAGTGTGGACAGCAGACGTGGTGCTCACGTGATGCTCCTTCAGGAATACAACGTTCCCTCGTAGGGCTGGATCACGGCGGCGGAAGATCTGACTTCACGGACTCCTAGGACCGCTCACAGTGGCGTGACCGTGCCGGACTCTCACCGGCTTCCTCGCATCCGACGTGCTCGGGCAGCCTACGCGGTGCGTGCGGTGGCGGCAACGCGGCTCGCGGACCGAGACGACCGCCCGGTGATCGCCGCCGTCCCGAGCGCCATGGCCGCCGAGGTGACCGCCGCCGCGAGCCCGAGCCGTCGCGCCAGGCGCCGAGCGCGGGCGATGTCGGGCCCGGTCGGCGCCGGTCCGTCGCCGAGGCGGGCGCGCTGCTCGGTCCACCGGTCGGCGCCGGTGCCGTAGGTGTTCGTCCCGCCCAGCGTCAGGTCGAGCGCTCCGGCGAACGCGGCCTCGACGACCCCGGCGTTGGGGCTGGGATGAGCGCCGGCGTCCCGCCGCCACACGCGTACGACGGCGGCCGAGCGCCGCGGGGAGACGACCGCGGTCAGCAGCCCGGCGAGCCGCGCCCCCGGCAGGTTGAGCACGTCATCGAGTCGCGCGGCGGCCCAGCCGAACCGTTCGTAGCGTGCGCTGCGGTGGCCCACCATCGCGTCGAGCGTGTTGGCGGCGCGGTAGCCGAGGAGCCCCGGGACGCCCGCGACGGCGCCCCACAGCAGCGGCGCGACGACGGCGTCGGAGGAGTTCTCCGCGACCGACTCCACGACCGCCCGCGCCACGCCCGACTCGTCGAGGCAGCTGGTGTCGCGGCCGACCAGGTGGGTGAGCCGGACCCGCGCCGTCGCCAGGTCGCCCGCGCCCAGGAGACGCTCCACCGCGGCCGCCTCCCGGTCGAGCGAGCGCCCGCCGAGGACCGCCCAGGTCGCCAGCGCGGTGAGGCCGACCCGCAGGATGGGGGAGCGGAGGCGCCGGACCGGGAGACCGAGCCCGGCCGTGCCGGCCACCAGGAGGAGCGTGAAGCCCGCCCCCGGCAGCCGCCGGTCGTCGTACCACTGATGCTCGAGGTGGCTGGCGACCGTGCCGAAGCCGGCGACGGGGTGGAAGCGGCGCGGGTCGCCCAGCACCGCGTCGGCGGCGTAGCCGAGCACCAGGCCCGCGGCGGTGGCGCTCGCGCGCTGCCGGACGGTCATGCGAGCGCCACCAGCAGCGCGGCGAGGGCGAGCTCGATCGCGGCGCCGAAGACGTCGCCGGTGACCCCACCGAAACGGCGGTGGACGCGGAGCAGGAGCGCACCGAGCACGAGGAGCGCGGCCACCGCAGCGACCGCGCCACGCCACCAGGGCAGCCCGGTGAGGGCCGCCGCCGCGACCAGGGCAGCCGCGACGACCAGCCACAGCACCACCGCGGCGGCCCGCGGCACCGTGCCGGCGAAGGTCGCGCCGAGACCGCCGGGCCGTGCCGGTCGCACGCCGTGGACGCAGCAGACCGCCAGCGCGCCGCGGGACGCGCAGACCACCGTGCCGGCGAGCACTGCGCCGCGCAGACTGCCGGGCAGACCAGCGAGCGCCGCCGCCTGCAGCCCGGCGACGAGGACGACGGCGACCGTGCCGGCCGGCCCCGAGGTGCCGGTCTTCATCACGGCGAGCGACCGCTCGGCGTCGTAGGACGCCGTCAGGCCGTCGGCCACGTCGGAGAGGCCGTCCCAGTGCATGACCCGTGTCCCCAGCGCGAGCGCCGCGACCGCCAGGACTCCGCCCACCAGCGCGGGGAGCGACGCCCCGCGAGCGAGCTGGAGGACGACGGCGACGAGCACGGCCAGGGGTACGGCGGCGACCGGAGCGAGCAGCATCGCGACTCGGGCCCGCGGCCGGTCCACCTGGGCCGGCGGTGGGACCGGCACCGCGGTGAGGGTGCCGAGCGCGAGCCGCCATCCGTCGCGGAGCACGCCTCGCAGGCCAGCCGTCACTCGGGCAAGAGGTCGCTCAGCAGCGCGACGTCGCGGAGCAGGGCGGCGGAACTGCGCACGACCGGGACCGCGGCCACCGCGCCGGAGCCCTCGCCGAGCCGCAGTCCCAGGTCGAGCAGCGGCTCCAGGCCCATCTTCGCGAGCGCGAGGGACTGCGCCGGCTCGGTGGACCGGTGGCCGGCCGCGAACCACGCCGCGGCGCCGGGCGCGACCCGGTCGGCGGTCAGGGCGCACGCCACGCTCATCAGCCCGTCGAGGAGCACCGGGACACCGAGCTCGGCGGCCGTCAGGAGGAAGCCCGTCGTCGCCGCGAGGTCGGCGCTGCCGAGGGCCTGGAGGCAAGCGACCGGGTCGTCGAGGCGGTCGCGGACCCGGTCGAGCGCCGCCTGGACGACCGCGGTCTTGTGCTCCCAGGCGGCCGCGTCGATGCCCGTCCCGCGCCCGGTGACCTCCGCGGCGGGTAGGCCGAGGGCGGCGGCGACGAGCGCCGCGGCGGGAGTGGTGTTGCCGATCCCCATGTCGCCGCTCAGCAGCAGTTGGGAGCCGGCGGCAACCTCCTCCCGCGCGACCGCGGCACCGGCGTCGAGCGCCGCGCGGACCTCGTCGGCGGTGAGCGCGTCCTCCAGGTGGATGGCGCCGCTCGACCGCCGCACCTTGTGGGCGGTCAGGGCGCCGCGGACGGCGTCGGGGAGGTCGGCGAAGTCGTCGTCGACGCCGAGGTCGAGCACCCGCACGCTCACGTTGTGGGCCCGGGCGAGGGCGCTCACACCGGCCTTGCCCGCGAGGAAGGTCCGCACCATCGCGCCGGTGATCGCGGAGGGGAAGGCGGAGACGCCGTGCGCCGCCACCCCGTGGTCGCCCGCGAAGATCACCAGGCGGACGACGTCGACCGGGCGCGGCGGCACCTCACCCTGGGCGGCGGCGATCCAGACGCCGAGGTCGCCGAGGCGGCCGAGCGCCCCCGGCGGCGTGGCCAGACCGGCGAGCCGCTCGACGGCTGCCTCCCGGGCGTCGGCGGAGGGCGGGGCGATAGTGGTCATGCTTCTCCTCGTGCGTGGTGCGGCTGGTGGTGCAGGTCGTCGAGCAGGTCGTCGAGCGCGCTGAAGAGCAGGGCGGTGGTCGCGGGAGGTCGTACGGCGATCCTCACCCACGACCCGTCGAGACCGGGGAACGTGTCCGCTCGGCGTACGGCGACGCCGCGGTCGCGGAGCGCCGCGTGGGCACCGTGGCCGGGACGGGCGAGCACGAACGAGGTGGCGGAGGCGACATGGGGGATGCGGCGGGCGGTCAGGCCCGCCTCGAGGGCGCTGCGCCATGCGACGAGCCGCTCGGCGCGTGCCCGTGACTCGGTCGTGGCCGTGGGCGTCGCGAGGGCAGTCATCGCGGCGAGCGCGGGCGTCGAGACGCTCCAGGGAGTCTGGCCACGGCGCAGGTCGGCGACGACGGCAGCGCTGCCGAGAAGGTAGCCGGCCCGCAGACCCGCGATCGACCAGTGCTTGGTGAGGCTGCGAATCACGACGAGCCCGTCGTCGACGGAGTCCGCGAGCGTCTCGGGCTCACCCGGCACGGTGTCCATGAACGCCTCGTCGACGACGACGAGCCGCCCCGGACGGCGCAGCCGGTCCAGCGTGGCGTGCGGGTGCAGCACGCCGGTGGGGTTGGTGGGGTTGCCGACCACGACGAGGTCGGCGTCGTCGGGCACGGCCGCCGGGTCCAGCACGAACCCGTCCTCCGCGCGGCAGGCGACCACGCTCACCCCGCAACCGGCCTGCTCGAGCGCGGCGTGCGGCTCGGTGAACTGCGGATGCACGACCACCGGCCGGCGCCAGCGTCGCAACCGCGCCAGGAGGGAGAAGGCCTCCGCCGCGCCCGCCGTCGCCAGGACCTCCTCCGGACGCCGGGCGTGGAGCGCCGCAAGCGCCTCCTCGGCGGAGGTGGCGTCCGGGTAGGCGGCGACCCCGCCCAGTCCGGCGTGGATCGCGTCGTCGAGCCAGGGCGGTCGCGGGCCGGCGTACACGTTCACCGCGAAGTCTGCGACGCCCTGCCCACGCACCTCGACATCACCGTGGTGCCGCAGCGGCTCCACCGGCCGAGAGGTCGCTTGTTCCGCGCGAGAGGACAGATCGTCCGATGTGCCGCTCACTTTCGGTGACGTCTCAGCAGGAATCGGTGACCTCTCGGCGCGGGCGTGGACGGCGTCCGCGAAGCGCTGGGCGAGGTGCGGGTGACCGGCCCAGTGGACGTGGAGGTACGACGCATGGAGGGTGCCACTTGCGAAGCCGACCGTACGACCCTCGGCCGTCCACGCGGGCCCGAGCTCGCCGTCGCCGGCCCCCGGCGTGACCTGCGTGCGGTGGAACTCGTGGCCCGTGACCGTCTCGCCGGCGCGGGTCAGCAGCGTGTCGCCCGGCGACGTCGCGGTGGGGTAGGCGAGGGTGAGCCGCTCGGCCATCGCCGCGTCGGCGCCGACCGCTCCGACCATCGGCGAGCCGTCGAGGGTGCGGGAGAGATAGAGGAGCCCGGCGCACTCCGCCACCGTGGGTACGCCGGCGGCGACCGCGTCGCGCAGCGACCGCCGCAGTGGCTCGTTGCCGGTGAGCGCCTCGGCGTGGACCTCCGGGAAGCCGCCACCGAGGTAGATCCCCGCGGTGCCCTCGGGCAGCGCGGGGTCGGTCGCGGGGTCGAACGCGACGACCTCGCAGCCGGCCGCGCGGAGCAGCTCCTCGGTCTCGGCGTAGCGGAACGTGAAGGCCCGCCCGCCCGCCACGGCGACGACCGGCCGCCCCTCACCCGCGACCCGCATCTCGGCGGCCGGGTCCCAGGGCTCCGCCTCGAGCGCAGACGCGCTCCCGGCGAGCGCGAGCACGGCGTCGAGATCGATGTGCTCAGCGACCCGCTCACCCAGGCGCTCGACCAGGGCTGCGGTCTCCGCGCGCTCGGCGGCCGGCACCAGGCCGAGGTGGCGCGCGGGCGCGGCGAGGCCGGCGTCACGCGGGAGGGCGCCCAGCACGGGGATCTGGGTGCGCTGCAGGGCGCTCGTGATCTCGGCCGCGTGACGGCGCGAGCCGACCTTGTTGAGCACGACGCCGCCGACCCGCAGCGACGGGTCGAAGGTCGCCACGCCGTGCACCACGGCCGCGACGGTGCGGGAGGCGGCCGAGGCGTCCACGACGAGCAGCACGGGGGAGTCGGTGAGGGCGGCCACGTGGGCGGTCGAGGCATACCCGTCGGCGCCGACCCGACCGTCGTACAGGCCCATGACGCCCTCGAGCACAGCGACGTCGGCGCTGCGCGCACCGTGGAGCAGGAGCGGCACCACCCGGTCCTCACCGACGAGGTGCGGGTCGAGATTGCGGCCCGGCCGCCCACACGCGAGGGCGTGGAAGCCGGGGTCGATGTAGTCGGGCCCGACCTTGTGGCCGCTCACGACGTGACCGGCCCGCGCGAGCGCGGCCATGAGCCCCGTCGCCACGGTCGTCTTGCCCTGGCCGCTCGCGGGCGCGGCCACGACGAGGCGGGGGAGCACGGTCACCACTCGATGCCTCGCTGGCCCTTCTGCCCGACGTCCATCGGATGCTTGACCTTGCCCATCTCGGTGACGAGGTCCGCGGCCTCGATCAGGCGGGGGTCGGCGTTGCGTCCGGTGACGACGACATGCTGCCGCCCGGGCCGTGCGGTCAGTGCGGCGACCACGTCGTCGACGTCGATCCAGCCCCACGTCAGGGGATAGGTGAACTCGTCGAGGACGTAGAGGTCGTGCGCCTCGGCGGCGATCCGCCGCTTGACCTCCGCCCAGCCCTCGGCCGCGGCGGCGGCGTGGTCCGTCTCGTCGCCCTGCTTCCGGCTCCATGACCAGCCGCTGCCCATCTTGTGCCATTCGACCGGGCCGCCCTCGCCGGTCTCGTCGTGCAGCTGCCCGAGGCGCTCGAGCACGGTCTGCTCGCCGATCCGCCACTTCGCCGACTTCACGAACTGGAAGACCCCGACCCGCCAGCCCTGGTTCCAGGCCCGCAGCGCGAGGCCGAACGCGGCGGTCGACTTCCCCTTGCCGGGGCCGGTGTGGACCATCAGCAGCGGACGCTGGCGTCGCTGGCGCGTGGTGAGCCCGTCGTCGGGCACGCTCGTCGGCTGGCCCTTCGGCATCAGGCCACCCGCTCCCGCACCGTCGTGGCGAGGACGTCCGCGGACACCTCGCCGACCGGGACGTGCTCGGCGCCGAGATGGCGCGCCAGGACCTCCGCGAGACCCATCCGCAGCGGGCCGCTCTCGCAGTCGATCACGACCGCGCCGATGCCGTGGAGCGCGTCGGCCGCAGCGCGCGAGCGGATGACGGGGTCAGCCCCTGCCGTCGCCCGCCCGTCGGTGACGACAACGAGCAGCGGCCGTCGCCGCGGGTCGCGGAGCCGCTCGCGCTCGATCACCTCCGCCGCCTCGAGGAGGCCCTCCGCGAGCGGCGTACGCCCGCCCGCCGGCAGCTCGTCGAGGCGGCGAGCGGCCACGTCGACCGACCGGGTCGGCGGCAGCGCCAACTCGGCACCGTGCCCGCGGAAGGTCACGAGACCGACCTTGTCGCGACGGCGATAGGCGTCGAGCAGGAGCGACAGCACGGCCGCCTTGACCTGCGTCATGCGCTTGCGGGCGGCCATCGATCCCGACGCGTCGACGCAGAAGAGCACGAGGTTGCTCTCCCGGCCCTCGCGGGCGGCGAAGCGCAGGTCCTCGGCGCGCAGGGCCAGCGGCCCCGCAGCCCGGCCACGCACGTGTTGGTACGGCGCCGCCGCGCGCACCGTCTCCACGAGGTGGAGCGGACCCGTGGCCTCCCGTCCGGCGCCGACGCGTCGGCCGATGCCGGTCTGCGCCCGGCTGCGTCGTCCGGCCTCGCCCTCGCCCAGGCCGCGCACGGCGAACATCCGCGCCCGGTAGGCGTCACCGGCTCCCACGGTCGAGGAGTCACCCGTTCCGCCCGAGAGGTCACCGGTTCCCCCCGAGGAGTCACCCGTCCCGCCCGAGGAGTCACCGCCACCGGGCCGGCCCGGCGCGGGGTCCGGGTCGTCGGGACCCTCGGGCCCGCCGTCGGGACCCTTGGGCCCGTCCGGAGGTTCCGGCGGCCCATCGAGGTCGTCCTCGCCGAGCGCCTCCTCGAGCCGGTCCTGGTCGAGGCCCGGGGCGTCGAGCGGGTTGCGCCGACGCCGGTGCGGGAGGGCGAGCCGGGCGGCGACGCGGATGTCGTCGAGCGTGACGCGGTCACGTCCCTGCCAGGCGGCGTGCGCGACGGCGGTACGCGCGGTGACGATGTCGGCCCGCAGCCCGTCCACGTCGAACGCCGCGCACACCTCCGCGATGCGCAGCAGCGCCGCATCGGTGAGCTGGACGTGACCCACCAGCGCCTGCGCCTCGACGATGCGAGCCCGCAGGCGCCGCTCCCGGTCTTCGTACGACGCCACGAACCGCTCCGGCTCCGCGTCGAACGCGAGCCGGCGACGGACCACCTCGGCGCGAAGCTCGGGCTCGCGGGGAGCGGCGACCTCGACCGCGAGGCCGAACCGGTCCAGCAGCTGGGGACGCAGCTCGCCCTCCTCGGGATTCATCGTCCCGACCAGCACGAACCGCGCGGCGTGCGAGACCGACACCGCGTCGCGCTCCACCGTGACGGTGCCGGTGGCGCCGGCGTCGAGGAGCAGGTCCACCAGGTGGTCGTGAAGGAGGTTCACCTCGTCGACGTAGAGGATCCCGCGGTGTGCCCGAGCCAGCAGGCCGGGCTCATAGTCGACCTTTCCCTCGGAGAGGGCACGCTCGAGGTGGATGGAGCCGAGGACACGGTCCTCGGTCGCGCCGACGGGGAGCTCGACCAGCCGGACCGGCCGGGACTCCACGGCCACCGTCTCGTCGAAGGGCCCGTCGGGGGAGTCTGCACCCGCGGCCGCGCCGCCCCGGGTGCCGGGGTCGGTGGAGAACCTGTCGCCGACGTACACGTCGATCGGCGGCAGCACTCCGGCGAGCGCGCGCACCAGCGTCGACTTCGCGGTGCCCTTCTCGCCGCGGACGAGGACGCCACCGATCCCGGGGGAGACGGTGGTCAGGACCAGGGCCAGGGCCATGTCGTCGAGCCCGGCCGGGCCGTCGGGGTCACCGCCGAGGACGGCAGAGAAAGGGTAGGACAGTGGCATGTGAGGCTCCCGCTCGTCGCCAACCAACAAGGACGGGCGCGGGGCCGGTCTTCGGACTGAGCGAGTCACCCTCCTGGGAGGGTGCTCGGATCACCGCAGCGGGCCTGTGCCGGAATCTCACCGGCTTCCCAGATTCTCCCGTCGGTCCGTCCTCACCGTCTGGCGATGACTGGGACCTCGGGGCACCTCGCGCCTGGTGACCGACACGCTAGCATCGCCGCTCATGGCCTCCGGCAGCACGCTCGTCACCGTCGTCGGCATCGAGGCGGACGGGATGCTCCCAGGCACCGCCGTCGAGCTCGTCGCCTCCGCGGACGTCGTGCTCGGCGGCGCGCGTCATCTTGCGCTCCTGCCGCCGCCGCTGGATGGGCAGGAGCGGGTCCCGTGGCCGAGCCCGCTGCGCACCGGCCTGCGCGCCCTCCTCCGGTCGTACGCCGGCGCTCGGGTGGTCGCGCTGGCGTCGGGCGATCCGCTGGTCTCCGGCATCGGCACGACCTTGGTCGACCTCCTGGGCACGGGAGCGGTCGAGATCGTCCCCACCGTCTCCTCGGTGGCCCTGGCGCGGGCCCGGATGCGGTGGCCGGCCGAGCGCTGCGAGGTGGTGACCCTGGTCGGGCGCGACGCCCACCTCGTGCTCCGCCACCTCGCCCCCGGCCACCGGCTGCTCGTGCTCTCCGCCGACGAGCACACCCCCGGGCAGGTCGCGCAGCTGCTCGCCGGCGCCGGATACGGCGCCTCGCGGCTCACCGTCCTGGGCGACCTCGGCACCCCTGAGGAGTCCCGGTCCGAAGCCACCGCCGCGACCTGGGAGGGGGCCGCGCCCCGGCTGCACGTGCTCGCCATCGAGCTCGCCGGGCCGCTCACCGCCGGATGGGCCGGCGGGCTCCCCGACGACGCGTTCGAGCACGACGGCCAGCTCACCAAGCGCGACCTGCGCGCGAGCGCGCTCGCGCGGCTGATGCCCGCCCCCGGCCAACTGCTCTGGGACGTGGGCGCCGGAGCAGGCTCCGTCGGGATCGAGTGGCAGCGCGCCCACCCCGCCTGCCGGACGGTCGCGGTCGAGGCCGACCCCGACCGCGCGGCGCGCGTGCGGCGCAACGCGGACCGCCTCGGCGTGCCCACCCTCGAGGTCGTCACCGGCCGCGCCCCCGACGCCCTCGCCGGGCTCCCCGCACCGGACGCCGTGTTCGTCGGGGGTGGCGCCACCCGTCCCGGCGTCCTCGACGCGTGCCTGAACGCACTGGGCCCCGGCGGGCGCCTCGTGGTCCACGGCGTCACCGTCGAGACCGAGACCGTGCTGGCCGGCCGTCAGGCGGAGCTCGGCGGCGAGCTCACCCGGATCTCGGTGGAGCAGGTCGACGCCGTCGGCAGCTTCCGTGGCTGGCGTCCCCAGCGCACCGTCGTGCAGTGGGCCCTCACCCGCTGACGCCGAGTCGGCGCACACGGCCCGCGCACGCGTCCGGGCCTCAGTGGCGGTACCGCTCCTGGTGTACGTACGGCGCCAACGGGGATCGCGAGCGCCAGCCGTACCGCTCCAGGTCGGGGACGTCGGGCAGGTCGGCGACCGGGCCGAGGCAGAGCCAGGCGACCGGGCGGACATGGGCCGGCAGGCCGACGAGCTCGCGCAGGAACTCCTCGCGGTAGAGGCTCACCCAGCCCACGCCGAGACCCTCGGCCGTCGCGGACAGCCAAAGGTTCTCGATCGCGAGGCAGACGGAGTAGAGCCCGGCATCGGCGATGGCGTGCCGGCCGAGGATCTGCGACCCGCCACGGGTGGGGTCGTAGCCCACGACGACGCCCAGGCCGGCCTCGCAGATGCCCTCGACCTTGATCCGCGAGAAGGTCGTGGCCCGCTCGCCCGCCAGCGACGCGGCGAACACCTCGCGCTCGGCGAGGACGTGCGCCCGGAAGGCGCTCAGCGTCTCGGGCGACCGCACGAGCACGAAGTCCCACGGCTGCGACATCCCGACGCTCGGCGCGGCGTGCGCCGCAGAGAGGACTCGTGCCAGCACGTCGTCGGGGACCGGCTCGCCGGTGAACTCCGCGCGCGTGTCCCGACGCCGGCCGATGGCCTCATAGAGGTCCATCAGTGCCGCGCCGTCCGGCGCCGCCCGGCGTCGTACAGGTAGGACTCGCCACCCTGCCGCGCCAGCGCCCACCCGACGAGGATCACCGCCGCCTGTCGCAACCCGGCAGCCTCCACGCGGTCCGCGATCGTGGCCACCGTCCCGGTGAGGACCAGCTCCTCAGGCTGGCTGGCGCGGTGGACCACGACCACGGGGCAGTCGGCGCCATAGTCGTCGGCGACCTCCGTCATGAGCGCCCGCACCCGGGTGATCGCGAGGTGCAGCACGAGCGTGGCCCGCGTGGCGGAGTACGCCGCCAGCTCCTCCGAGTCCGGCATCGCCGTCGACCGTGCACGCGTGCGGGTAAGCACGACCGACTGCGCCACCAGGGGGACGGTCAGCTCCCGGCCGACGACGGCCGCCGCGGCGGCGTACGCCGGGACGCCCGGCGTCACGTCCCACGGCACCCCGGCCGCGTCCAGCCGCCGGGTCTGCTCCGTGAGCGCGGAGTAGAGCGAGGGATCCCCCGACGTCAGGCGTACGACGGCGTGGCCGGCGCCGTGGGCGGCGACGAGCCGCGCCGTGATGGCGTCGAGGTCGAGCCCCTGCGTATCCACCAGCTCCGCCTCGGGGCTGCAGTGCTCGAGGACGGCCGGGTCGAGGTAGGTGCCCGGGTAGAGCACCACGTCGGCCTCGGCCAGCATCCGGGTCGCCCGGACGGTGAGCAGGTCGGCGGCGCCCGGCCCGGCGCCGACGAAGTGAACGACGGCGCCGGCGGCGGACACGGGCATCGGGCCAGAGGCCGCGCTCATCGGACCCACCTCGGCGTCCACACCCGACCGCCCGTGACCCGGGTGCCGGAGGCGCCGACGATCAGCAGGCACTTCATGTCCACCGACTCGACGTCGAGGTCCCCGAGGGTCGTCACCGTCAGTGACTCCTCGGCGCGGCCGACGTCACGCCCGACCACGACCACGGTGTCGGGTGAGCGGTGCTCCAGCAGCACCTTGTGCGCCCATGCGAGCTGGTCGGTGCGTGACCGCGACGCGGGGTTGTAGATCGCCAGGACGAGGTCCGCGTCGGCGACCGCACGCACCCGCCGCTCGACGACCTCCCAGGGCTTGAGCCGGTCCGAGAGGCTCACCACGGCGAAGTCGCCGCCGATCGGGGCGCCCGCTCGCGCCGCCACGGCCTGGACCGCGCTCACGCCGGGGACCACGCGCACCGGCACGTCGTCGTACCCGCCCTGCTCGACGGCCTCGAAGACCGCGGTCGCCATCCCGAAGACCCCGGCGTCACCGCCGGAGACCACCGCGACCCGGTCGCCGGCGCGGGCCAGGTCGAGCGCCAGCCGCGCCCGGTCCAGCTCGACGGTGTTGCCCGAGGCGTGCCGGGTCAGCCCGGCCCGCTGCGGCACGCGCTGCACGTACGGCGCGTAGCCCACCACGTGATCGACACCTGCGAGCACCTCCGCCGCCTCCGGGGTCAACCACTCCTCCGGGCCCGGGCCGAGCCCGACGACCGCGAGCTCGGCCGCCTCGACACTGTCGGCACGCGTGTCGCCGGAGGCCTCGACACCGCGGGCGGGTCGAGGAGCGGCCTCCGCCTCCGTCTGCCGCGACCGGCGCCCGTTGAGGCTGTCGCCGGGAACCACGACCAAGGAGAAGTACGGCACGTCCGCCGGGTCCACCTCGACGACGGGCAGCCACCGCTCCTGCGGCAGCGACGCCCGCTCGACGTAGACCGCATGCTCGAGCCGGCCGGCCTGCTCCAGCGCCCGGCGTACGGCGGGGAAGGTCCGCCCCAGCTTCATGATGATCGCCCCGTCGGTGTCCGCCAGCCGTCGCGCGAGCTCCGGCTCCGGCAGGGTCCCCGGCAGGACGGTCAGGACGTCGGTCTGCCGGACGAGGGGAGTGGCGGCCACGGCCGCGGCCGACGCGAAGGCCGGCACCCCCGGGACGATCTGGGTCTCGTAGCGCTCCGCGAGTCGGTCGTGCATGTACATGTAGGAGCCGTAGAAGAGCGGGTCCCCCTCCGCGAGGAGGACGACGTCGCGTCCGGCGTCCAGGTGGGCCGCCAGCCGGGCGGCCGACTCCTCGTAGAACTCCGCGAGCGCGCCTGCATAGCCGCCCGGATGGTCCGTCGTCCCGGTCGTGACCGGGTAGGTCAGCTGCTCCTCGATCGCGGTCTCGGGGATGAGCCCTGCCGCGATCCGGCGGGCGTTCGACTCCTTCCCGACCCCGGCATGGAAGGCCACGACGTCGGCGCTGCCGATGAGGCGGGCCGCCTTGAGGGTCATGAGTTCGGGGTCGCCCGGGCCGACGCCGACGCCGGCGAACCGCCCTCGGCCCAGGGTCCGGGTCGTCACTCCTCCTCCTGGGCCAGCGCATTGACCGCGGCCGAGGCCATGGCCGAGCCGCCGCGGCGTCCGCGCACGGTGACGAACGGGAGGTCGATCCCGTGGTCGCCGGCGAAGGACGCGAGCGCCTCCTTGGACTCGGCGGCGCCGATGAAGCCGACCGGGCAGCCGATGACCGCTGCCGGCCGTGGTCCGCCGGCGAGGATCAGCTCGAGCAGGTGGAACAGCGCGGTCGGTGCGTTGCCGATGGCGACGACCGCGCCGTCGAGCAGCGGCTGCCAGAGCGAGACGGCGGCCGCCGTACGCGTCGTGCCCCACGCCTGCGCCAGGCCCGGCACGCGCGCGTCGCCGAGCAGGCAGTGCACCTCGTTGCCGGCGGGCAGCCGCGCCGCCGTGACGCCGTGCGCGACCATGCGCGCGTCGCAGAGGATCGGCGCCCCGCCGGCGAGCGCGGTGCGCGCGGCGTCGACGAGCCCCGGATGGACCACGAGATCGTCGACGAGGTCCACCTGTCCGCAGGCATGGATCATCCGCACCGCCAGCTTCTCCGCCGCGGCGGGCACGCGCCCGAGGGCCGACTCGGCTCGGATCGTCGCGAACGAGCGCCGGTAGATCTCGGCGCCGTCCGTCACGTAGTCGTAGCGGCGCCGCGGCGCCGCGAGAACGCCGACCACGGTCCTGGTCATCGCTCCTCCTCGGGGATCAGGACGCCACGCCAGGGCGTCACCACCAGCTCATCGTCGTCGTGTCCCGCCGCGAGCTCGGCCACGAGCGCGGGGGAGAGGATCCCGCTCCGCGCGGCGACGTGACGGCCACCGCCGACCCGGCCGTAGGGCAGCGGACCGGTGCTCACCAGCGCCTCCCGGCGCGGCTCCTGTGCCGGGACGAGCGGTTCGGGCTGCGGGAGCTCGGCGACATGCCACGCGGCCGTCGGCCCGTCGCCGCGGGCCGCCCGGAACGCATGGGCGAGCGCGAGAAGCCGCGCCACCGCCTCGTCCAGGGGTACGACGCCGGCCCAGCCGTCGCCGACGCGCAGCTGCGCCTCGCCCCCGCCGAGCGCGACCAACCCGAGGTCGCAGCGGACGCCGGCGAGATCGCCCCGCCCGTCGTCGAGGACGAAGAGGAACTTCGCCGACAGGTCGGCCAGCGCGCGATCCGCGCACAGCGCCTCGTCGAGGGCCGACGCCACGGGACGCAGGTCCGCGCGGCCGCCGCTGAGCCCGGTCTGCGGCGAGACCATCACGTTGCGGACCAGGTCGTGGGTGCGCGACGGGAGGAGGCCCAGCTCCTCGATCCGGCTCACGACGTCCGCGTGCGGCCGGGCGCCGACGTACGGCATCGCACGCAGCTGCACGTTGGCGCGCGCGGTCAGGTGGAGCCCGCCGTCGCCGTGCGCCTGCGCGAGCGCCGACAGCCCGGAGAGCGCCCGCCCGGTGAGCCGGCCGCCGACGAGCCGGATCCGCATGAGCGCACCGTCCACGGCGGGCCACGGGCGCAGCACCCCCGGGCACCGGTCCGGACGGGTACGTGCCGAGACAGTCACGGATCTCCTTCGAGGTCCGGGCCCGTGCGCGAAGCCCGCGGATGACCTCGCGGCGGTCACCGCAAGGGCCAGCAGGTCTTCGGACTCGGGATCGACCGGCACGGAACGCCTTCCCAGGTCGTCGACCCAGTGGCCGTCAGCGCCCCTCGCGGAGCCCCGACATGTCCCGCCCGTCACCCATACCGCTGCGCGTCAGTCCCGGAGTCCCACCGGGTTCCCTCTGCTCCCAGGGAGCGACTGGCGGCGCCACGATAACACCCGCGACAGCGCCGCCATGGACGACGCCCGGAGGCGGCTCGCGGCGACGCGGTCCCCAGAGACGGACTCAGAGACGGACTCAGAGACGGACTCAGAGACGGCCCCGGAGAGATACCCGGGACCGACCGCACCGGGCAGGAAATGCCAGAAGGCCGCCCGGACGGGCGGCCTTCGGTCGGAGCGGATGACGAGGCTCGAACTCGCGACCTCAACCTTGGCAAGGTTGCGCTCTAGCCAACTGAGCTACATCCGCATGGAACGGCCCCCGAGCGAACCGGGGGCCGGATCCAGTGGGCGATACTGGGTTTGAACCAGTGACCTCTTCCGTGTCAAGGAAGCGCGCTACCGCTGCGCCAATCGCCCGTGGGTGATGCATGTTGAGTTGTGTGGAACTCGAGGTGGGTACGGGATTTGAACCCGTGTACACGGATTTGCAGTCCGTTGCCTCGCCTCTCGGCCAACCCACCGCTGAGGCCTAACGTTCGGTGGAGACCTCTCCGAGCGGACGACGAGGCTCGAACTCGCGACCTCAACCTTGGCAAGGTTGCGCTCTACCAACTGAGCTACGTCCGCTTGACTCCCCGGCTCCGGTTTCCCGGGCCGTGGCGACGCAGAGAACAGTAGCCGAGCCGCCATCCGGCGCCAAATCGGGGGTCACTCGCGTGTCATTCGACCGGGTATGGGCGGCCGAGTGGGTTCGGGGGCCGTCACCCCTTGTGGCCGACCGGTCCCGGGTGTGTGCTGGAGGGGAACGAGAACCTCGGGACAGCACACGAAGGGAGATGCCGATGACAACGACGCCGATGGCACGACCCGGCGACCGGATCGTGGTCCGTGGCACCCACGTCGGCGACGCCGACCGCGTCGGGGAGATCGTCGAGGTGCGCCACGAGGACGGCAGTCCGCCGTACGTCGTCCACTGGAGCGACGGCCACGAGGGGCTGTTCTTCCCGGGGACCGACGCGTTCGTGCAGCACGCGGGCGCCGACGGCCAGCCAGGAGCCACGTCCTAGCGCCGCACTAGAGTCGACGCATGCACGCCTGGATCGACGGCCATCTCATCGACCCCTCCTCGCCGGCCCTGCCGGTGACCGACCACGGCCTGACCGTCGGCGACGGCGTGTTCGAGACGATCAAGATCGTGGAGGGGCAGCCGTTCGCGCTCGTCCGCCACCTCGACCGACTGCAGCGCTCTGCGCGCGGTCTCGGTCTGGTCGGGGTCGACGAGGCCACCTGCCGCCAGGGCGTCAAGGAGGTCCTGGCGGCCGCGCCGCTGGCGCTGGGGCGGCTCCGTGTGACCGTCACCGGCGGCCCGGGCCCGATGGGGTCGGGCCGTGGCGACGCGGCGCCGACCATCGTCGTCGTGGCCGACCAGGTCGCACCGGCCGCCGAGGAGACGGCCATCGTCACCGTGCCGTGGGTGCGCAACGAGCGCGGCGCGCTCACCGGTCTCAAGACCACGTCGTACGCCGAGAACGTCGTCGCCCTGGCCGAGGCCAAGCGCCACGGCGCGACCGAGGCGGTCCTCGCCAACACGCAGGGTCACCTCTGCGAGGGGACGGGCAGCAACATCTTCTACGTGCTCGACGGCGAGCTGCGCACTCCGACGTTGGCGAGCGGCTGCCTGGCCGGCATCACCCGCGCCCTCGTCCTGGAGTGGTATGGCGCCCGGGAGGTCGACGAGCCCCTGGCGATCGTCGAGGAGCGTGCCGAGGAGGTCTTCCTCGTCTCGACCCTCCGCGACGTCCAGGCCGTCACCCGGTGGAACGAGCGCGGCCTCCCGCACGGCCCCGTGACCCGGGCCGTGCGGGAGGCCTGGCGGGGCGAGGAGCGGGACCTACTCGGCGCCTGAGCCGGAGCCGAGTAGGGCGGCGACGAGACCGTCGAGGTCGAGGTGGCGGCTCTCGGTGCCGACCGGGACCGCGGCGAAGGTCTTGGCGAGGAAGCCCTGGATCTCGCGGGAGCTGGCCTCGGCGACCAGCCGGCCGTCGGGGGAGCTGAAGTCGAGGATCGTGACGGCGCGGGCCCGCTCGTCGATGCTCGGGTAGACCTTGACGTCGCCCTCGCCGGCCGGCGCGGCGAGGCCCTGGAGCAGCAGCGTGCGGGAGACGACCCACTCGACGTCGCCGGTGTGGGAGTGGAACGTGAGCGAGACCGCGTAGGGGTCCTCCTGGCGGTAGCCCAGGGTGGTCGGCACGTCGACCGTGCGTCCCCACGGGTCGACGCAGGAGAGGGTGATGTCGTGGGTGAGGGCCGGGTGGCGGGTCGGGTGGGTCATCGGCGGGATCGCGCTCCTTGCTGGTGGTCTCACGAGGGAGACGTGCGCGCGCGGTACCCATGACGCGGTCCGCCCAACAAGTCGGCGTGACGTACGCCACGCCCGCGGCCGCCCGTGGGCGACCCTCTCGACGCGGCGTCGGAGGGGTGGGATACGCCCGTTTAGCGACCGGCCATCGCGGCAGTGAGGCGCGCGACGGGCGAGGCGAGGTTGAACCGGTCGGCCAGCTCGGCAAGCCGCGCCGGGTCGGCCGGGCCGTCCGGCAGGGTGGCACCGGACCGGTCGAGCGGAAGGTCCCGTGCGACCGCGACGACGGTCGGCGCCACGGCGAGGTAGTCGGTGGCCGCGACGATCTTCGCGCGCAGGGCCGCGGTCAGGCCGCTGGTCGCATCGAGTGCGGCGGCCGTGACACCGGCCAGGTCGCCGTACTCCTGGAGGAGCTTGGCGGCGGTCTTCTCGCCGACGCCCTTCACGCCGGGGAGCCCGTCCGAGGTGTCGCCACGCATCGTGGCGAAGTCGGCGTACTGGCGCGCGGAGACGCCGTACTTCGCCCGCACCCAGGCGTCGTCGACGCGTTCGTGGTTGCCGACCCCGCGGGACGTGTAGAGCACGCGCACGCCGGCGGCGTCGTCGACCAACTGGAAGAGGTCGCGGTCGCCGGTCACCACGTCGACGGGCATGCCGGCACCGGTGGCGAGCGTGCCGATCACGTCGTCCGCTTCGTAGCCGTCCGCGCCCATCACCGGCACACCGGCGGCTGCGAGCACCTCCCGGATGACAGGGATCTGCACCTGCAGCGGGTCCGGCACCTCCTCGACGTCCGGACCGGTCTCGGTCACGGCCTCGACCCGGTGCGCCTTGTAGGACGGCACCAGGTCGACCCGCCACTGCGGGCGCCAGTCGTTGTCCCAGCAGCACACGAGGTCGCTGGGGGAGTAGCCGTCGACGAGCCGAGCGATGAAGTCGAGCAGGCCGCGGACGGCGTTCACGGGCGTCCCGTCGGGAGCCGTGATGTCCGGGACGCCGAAGTAGGCCCGGAAATAGAGGGAGGCGGTGTCGAGCAGCATCAGCCGGCGTTCTGGCACGTCCGGCAGCATAGGCGTACGCCGCACTCGACCGCGCCTCGCGCCGTCTTGCCCTGCAGACAGTCAGGGGCGCCAGAACAGGCACCGTCGCTAAGGTTCGCCGCGTGAGCACATCCGAGATCGAGGCGACGGATCGCAAGATCCTGCACCTGTTGGCCGCCGACGGCCGGATGTCGTACACCGATCTCGGGAAGGCCACCGGACTCTCGACGTCGGCCGTGCACCAGCGGGTGAAGCGACTCGAGCAGCGCGGTTTGATCCAGGGGTACGGCGCCGCCCTCAACCACGCCGAGCTGGGCCTCCCGCTGACCGCCTTCGTGGCGATCCGGCCGATGGACCCGTCCCAGCCCGACGACTGTCCGGAGCGGGTCAGCGGCTTCACCGAGATCGAGAGCTGCTGGTCGGTCGCCGGCGACGACTCCTACATCCTCAAGGTGCGGACAGCGACGCCCGCGGCGCTGGAGGAGCTGCTCGCGCAGATCCGATCGGCGGCCAACGTCTCGACCCGGACGACGATCGCGCTGTCGACCTACTACGAGAACCGTCCGGTCACCGAGGGGTGACCTCCGCGACGGAGGCCGTCGGGCTGCTCGGCGCCGGCGTCGGGGCAGGCATCTGCGGGAGCGTGGCGGGCCTCGCCTCGCTGGCCTCCTACCCGGCGCTGCTCGCCACCGGTCTCTCGCCGGTCGCGGCGAACGTCACCAACACCGTCGGGCTCATCGGCAGCTCGCTCGGCTCGGTCGCCGGATCGCGCCCCGAGCTGCGCGGGCAGCGGCACCGGCTGCGCGAGCTCGTCCCGATCACGCTGCTCGGCGGCGTCGCGGGGGCGGCACTCCTGCTGCTCACGCCGTCGAGCGGGTTCCAGAAGGTCGTGCCGTTCCTGATCGCGGGCTCGGCCGTCCTCATCCTCGTGCGCCCCCGGCTGCAGGCGGCCCTCGACGCACGCCGACGGCGGCTCCGCGGCGAGCACCACGAGCGTCCGGCCGGCGCGCCGACGCCGTGGGCCGGCCGGGTCGCGATGTTCGCGGTCGGCGCGTACGGCGGCTACTTCGGCGCCGGAGCCGGCGTCATGATGCTGGCCCTCCTCTCGCTCGCGACCGGGGAGCACCTCGTGCGCGCCAACGCGCTCAAGAACGTCCTGCTCGGGGTCGCCAACGCCGTTGCAGCACTCGGCTTCGCGATCTTCGGCCCGGTGCACTGGCTGCCCGCCGTACTCCTGGGCGTGGGGTGCGTGGCAGGAGGATACGTCGGGCCCGCGATCGCCCGCGCCGTACCGCCCACCGTCCTGCGGATCGTGATCGGTCTCGCCGGCCTCTACCTCGCCGTCGACCTCGGCATCGGCGCCTACACCTGAGACCGGCGCACGCGATCGCCCGTCAGGCGGCCGAGGCCTGCTCCCGCCACCACTGCTGCCCGGCCTCGGGCAACGTGTGGATCGGGTCGTAGTAGGCGTAGGTCCGGGTGAGCGCCTGGTCGTCCTCGGACTCGATCGAGGTGCGGTAGTTCTTGGTCCAGGACGAGATGCCGCGCACGCGGTCGTAGTCGGCGAGCTGGTGGACCCAGCGCTTGCCGACGAACGGCACGTCGCAGACGATCCGCGGCGTCGCGAAGCCGGGCAGATAGCCCATCAGGTCGTGCTGCATCGCCTGCGCCGCGGCCACGGAGACCCGCCAGTGCTCCGCGAACGGGATCATGTCGCACATGTAGAAGTAGTAGGGCATGATCTGCGCCCCGTCGAGCAGCCGGAAGCAGAGGTCGAGCAGCGCATGGCTGTCGGCGTTGACGCCGGCGAGGAGCACGCCCTGGTTCCGGACGTCGCGGACGCCGGCCTCGAGCATCGCCCGGGACGCGTCCGCCACGATCGGGGTGATCGACTGCGCGTGATTGGCGTGGGTGTGGATCGCGACCGAGACGCCACGGGAGCGTGCGACGCGCGCCACCCGCTCCATCCCTGCGCGGACCTCGTCCTGCAGCCAGTGCTGGGGGAGCCCCACCAGCGCCTTCGTGGCGAGCCGGATGTCACGGATGTTGTCGATCTCGAGCAGGCTGGCCAGGAACGCCTCGAGCCGCGGCCACGGCAGGTTGGCGACGTCGCCGCCGGAGACCACGACGTCGCGCACCTGCGGCGTACGGCGCAGGTAGTCGAGCATCGCCTCGTGCCGGTCCACCGGCTTGCCGAGGAACTTCAGCTTGTCGACCGTCGTCGTCGAGTTGCCGACCAGGTCCATCCGGGTGCAGTGCCCGCAGTACTGCGGACAGGTGGGCAGGAGCTCGGCGAGCACCTTGGTGGGGTAGCGGTGGGTGAGGCCCTCGGCGACCCACATGTCGTGCTCGTGCAGCGAGTCGCGGGCGGCGTACGGATGGGACGGCCAGTCCGTCCGCCGGTCGCTGAAGATGGGGATCATGTAGCGCCGCACCGGGTCGGCGTAGAACGCGTCGGTGAACGCGGATCCCGCTGAGGCACCGTCGGGGACCATCGTGTTCATCATCTGCGGCGGCACGAGCATCGACATCGTGGCGCGCTCGGCCTGGTCGCGCTCGAGGTCGGCGTAGAACGACTCCGCGAGCAGGTCACCCATGAGGGCCCGCAGCTGACGGACGTTCTTGACACAGTGGCTGCGCTGCCACTGGACGTCGGCCCACTGCTCGGCGGTGACGTCCGCCCAGCCGGGGAACCGCCGCCAGTCCGGCTCGACGAGCGGCTCACGGCGATAGACGTAGGGCTGCCGGCGCGCGGCCGCCGCAGTCGCCGAGGACCCTGCCAGCGCAGTCTCGATGGTTGCCGTCATATTGCCAGCGTAGGCACAGATTCTCCGGCCCGTCGACCACCGCGCCGGAAATTCTGTGGCACGCTGGCCTCATGGCCCCTCAGACCACGCCCAGCGATCCGACCGGCCTCCACCGGGTGCTCGACGCTCCCAGGGACGGAGCCGTCCCGCTGCCGCAGGCCGCGCGCCGGCTCGACACCCGCCCCGAGCTGTGGCCGGACGAGGTCCGGATCCGGGTCGAGCGGCTCAACCTCGACGCCGCGTCGTTCCGACAGCTCGAACGCGCGCACGCCTCGGGCGGGACCGTCGACCGTGACGCCCTGCGGGCCGAGGTCGTCGACATCGTCGCGTCGCGCGGGAAGATGCAGAACCCCGAGACCGGCTCGGGCGGCATGCTCGTCGGCACGGTCGAGGAGGTCGGGCCCGCCTCGCGCCTCGGGCTCCGCGTGGGGGACCGGGTCGCGACCCTCGTCTCCCTGACGCTGACGCCGCTCGTCATCGAGGACGGGCTCGCCCGCTGGGACGCTCGCTCCGAGCAGGTGCCGACGGACGGCTACGCGATCCTCTTCGGCCGGTCGATCGCCGCCGTGCTCCCCGAGGACCTCCCGACCCCACTCAGCCTCGCGGTCCTCGACGTCTGCGGTGCTCCGGCCCTCACCCGCCGGGTCACCGAGGAGAGGTACGCCGGGGGCGTGGTCGCCGTGGTCGGCGCGGGCGGCAAGTCCGGCTCGTTGTCCCTGGCCGCCGCGCGCGACGCGGGGGCACGCCACCTGATCGGGGTCGTCCCGACGCAGGCGGAGGCGGGGCTCCTGCGCGAGGGCGGTTTGGCGGAAGGGTTGGCCGACGCCGTCGTGGTCGCCGACGCGCGCGACCAGGTCGCTCTCCGCGACGCGGTGGAGAAGGCGGGCGGTCCGGCCGACGTGACGGTGGTCTGCGTCGACGTGCCCGGCTGCGAGGGCGGTGCGATCCTCGCCACCGCCGACTGCGGGACGGTCGTCTTCTTCTCCATGGCCACGAGCTTCTCCGCCGCCGCCCTCGGCGCGGAGGGACTGGCCGCCGACGTGACGATGCTGGTCGGCAACGGCTACGTGCCCGGTCATGCCGCCTACGCCCTCGACCTGGTGCGCCGCCACGACAGCGTGCGCCGTCTGCTCGAGAGAAGGCTCGGATGAGCATCGAGACCCGGCTCGGCCTCGACCCGACCTCGGTCGCCACGGCCCGCGAGCTGGCCGCCCGGGTGGGCGCGCCGATCGTGGACCTGGCCCGCCGCCACACCACCGTCGCCGTCGAGCGGGCGACCCTGCGGCTCGCCGGGCTCGGCGGCGCCGACCCCGACGGCACCCCCTGGGTCAACCACCTCGTCGACGAGGTGCGGTCGGGCCTTGCCGCCGACGGCGGGCTCGCCCACGGCGTCAGCCTGCCCGTCTGGGACGCGCTGGTGCGCGGCGAGGCCGACGACCTCGCGACGCTGGCCGAGAAGGCCGCCGCAGGGTCGGTCCGCTTCCGCGTGCCGGAGGGACGAGCCGCCGAGGAGGCCGGCCGCGCGGCACGGGCCGCCGTCGCCCGGGGCATCGCCACGATCGACGCCCGCCGGCGTACGCGTGAACGGATGGTTGCCGAGATCGGCGACGCTCCGCGCACTCCCTGGATCTACCTCATCGTCGCCACGGGCGACATCTACGAGGACATCCCGCAGGCCCAGGCGGCCGCCCGCGCCGGTGCGGACGTCATCGCGGTCATCCGGAGCACGGGGCAGAGTCTGCTCGACTACGTGCCCGAGGGCGCGACCCGGGAGGGCTTCGCGGGGACGTATGCGACGCAGGAGAACTTCCGGCTGATGCGCGCGGCGCTCGACGAGACGTCGCGCGAGCTCGGCCGCTATGTCCGGCTGACGAACTATGCCTCCGGGCTCTGCATGCCCGAGATCGCCGCGTTGGCCGGCCTCGAACGGCTCGACATGATGCTGAACGACTCGATGTACGGGATCCTCTTCCGCGACATCAACCCGATCCGGACGTTCGTCGACCAGCGCTTCAGCCGACAGATCCACGCGCGGGCGGGGATCATCATCAACACCGGAGAGGACAACTACCTCACCACCGCCGACGCGGTCGAGGCGGCCCACACCGTCACCACCAGCCAGCTGCTCAACGAGTTCTTCGCGAAGGAGGCCGGGCTCGAGGACTGGCAGCTCGGGCTCGGCCACGCGTTCGAGATCGACCCCGACATCCCGGACTCGTTCCGCCTCGAGCTCGCCCACGCGCTGCTCGCGCGCGAGCTCTTCCCGGATGCGCCCCTGAAGTGGATGCCACCGACCCGGCACATGACCGGCGACGTCTTCCGCGGCTATCTCCTCGACGGCTTCTTCAACCTCGCTGGTGCGCTCACCGGCCAGGGCATCCTGCTGGTCGGCATGATGACCGAGGCGGTCGTGACGCCGTGGCTCTCCGACCGCGACCTCGCCCTGCGGAACGTCCGCTACGTCCTCGATGCCGCCGGCCGTCTGCGGGAGGACTTCCATCCCTCGGCGGACGGCGTCATCGCGACCCGCGCCCGACAGGTGCTGGGGGAGTCGATCGACCTGCTGACGCGCATCGCTGCGGAGCCGGGCGCGAGCCATGGCGCGGGCCTGCTCGACGCCATCGCCGACGGCACGTTCGGCCTCATGAAGCGGCCCGCCGACGGCGGCAAGGGCCTCGAGGGCGTGGCCGAGAAGTCGGCGGCGTACGTCAACCCGGCGACCGATCTCCTGGAGGAGGAGCAGTGACGATCATCCGGCCCTACGGTGACACCACCGGCGACGGCATGGTGCAGCTGTCGTTCACGCTCCCGATCGCCCACGACAAGATCGCCGACGGCGCCGCACTGCAGCTGGCGAAGAAGATGGGCCTGGACCCGGCGATGGTCGTCCACAGCAGGCCGATCGCCGACGCGCGCGACGGGCGGAGCGGCTTCACCTTCTTCGTCGTCTACGGCCGGGTCACCCACCTCGTCGACACCTCCTTGGTCCAGGTGGTCGAACGCGACTTCCCGCTGCTGAGCCCCCAGGAGGTCAATGCGGCCGTGAAGCAGACCCTCCACCGACCGCTGGTCGTGGTCGGCGGCTGCATCGGCACCGATGCCCACACCGTCGGCATCGACGCGATCTTGAACATCAAGGGGTTCGCGGGGGAGAAGGGGCTGGAGTACTACCACGAGCTCCAGGTCGTGAACCTGGGTGCCCAGGTCACCGTCCCGGCGCTCGTCGCGGCGGCCCGCGACCACCATGCCGATGCGGTGCTCGTCTCGCAGGTGGTCACCCAGCGCGACGCCCACCTCCACAACACCCGCGAGATGTCGGCGGCGTTCCGCGAGGCCTATCCACGCGACCGCCGGCCGCTGCTGGTCGTCGGCGGTCCGCGGTTCGACGAGTCGATGGCCCGCGACCTCGGAGTCGACCGGATCTTCGGCCGCGGCACCACTCCGGGCGAGGTGGCGTCCTACCTCGTCCATCGCATCGTCCGGAAGGAGGCGGCATGACCACCGCCCGCCCCGACATCGGCACCACGGTCGTCCACCGCCGGTACGTGCCGTACGCACACGCGCACTACGCCGGCAGCCTCGTCGACGGCGCCTACAGCCTGGCGCTCTTCGGCGACGTCGCGACCGAGCTCTGCATCCGGACCGACGGGGACGAGGGGCTCTTCGCGTCGTACGACGACGTGCAGTTCCTCGCGCCGGTCCGCGCCGGGGACGTCCTTGAGGTCACCGCGCGACTGGTGCGGGCGGGCACGCGGTCGCGCCTCGTCGAGTTCCGCGCGTACGTCGTCGCCCGCGGCGCCCCGACCCCGGACCGGCCCGGCGCGGCCACGGTGCTCGATCCGCCGCTGCTGGCGACCAGCGCGCGCGGAACGGTCGTCGTCCCGTCGGCGCCGCCTCGATGAGAGCGCTCTGGCTCGGCGTGTCGCGGCGACACGCCGAGAATCTGGTGATTTCCCAAGAATTTTCGTGCCGGCAAGTGCCTCGCTGACCTGCGTAAACGGGCGTTTCCGCTGGTCACGGGATGGTTGACGGCTCACGTGTCGAGCAGACAACCTGTGTCGGTCCGCCCAGGCAGAGTCGCGACCGGTGGACCGCCGTCCGAGCGGCCGGGTCGGAGGATGTCACACCAGACACCTGTCCCACGTGGCTCACGGACGCCGGTCCGCCCCGCGAGGGCACCGTGGGAGGGCGTCGACGAGCTTTAGACAACGATCGTGCCCCGGCCGCCAGCCGAGGTCGCGGATCGGCCCGAAGCCCGGTCGACCACCCTCCCACGGCTCTGCCCGAGGGCCTCGCCGTCTACGCTGTCCGTCAGATCCGGTCACCACCGTTCGGGACCCATCCCACCGATCTGAGCGAGGCCAGCCACGTGACGAACCCTTCCGCCGACGCGCCGGACCGTGACCTGGGACGGGTCGTCATGGTGGTCCCGACCTACAACGAGGCCGCCAACCTGGCCTGGATCGTCGACCGGCTCCGAAGGGCCCAGCCCGCCCTCGACGTCCTGGTCGTCGACGACGGCTCACCGGACGGCACCGGCGCCATCGCCGACGACCTCGCCGCGGCGGACGACCACGTCCACGTGATCCACCGGACGGAGAAGGCCGGCCTCGGGGCGGCCTATCTCCACGGCTTCCGGTGGGCGCTCAACCGGGGGTACGACGTCGTCGGCGAGATGGACGCCGACGGGTCCCACCAGCCCGAGGAGCTCGACCGGCTGCTCGCGGCGCTGCACGACGCCGACCTCGTGATCGGCTCGCGGTGGGTGCCCGGCGGCTCGGTGGTCAACTGGCCGCTCCGCCGGCAGGCGCTCTCGCGGGGCGGCAACCTCTACGTCCGGCTGCTTCTCGGGATCCGGGTGCGCGACGCGACCGCCGGATACCGCCTGTTCCGCCGGGAGACGCTCGAGAAGATCGACCTCGACTCGGTGGAGTCCACGGGCTACGTCTTCCAGACCGACCTCGTGACCCGCACGCTCCGGGCCGGGCTCACGGTGGCCGAGGTCCCGATCCAGTTCGTCGAGCGGGTCCGGGGCGACTCCAAGATGAGCGGCGCGGTCGCGGCCGAGTCGATGCGGCTCGTGACGCGCTGGGGCCTGCGGGAGCGCCGCCACCAGCTGCGCCGACGGATCGGTCGATGACCCGGACCCGTGGTTGGTGCCGGGTGGGATGATCGGGGTGTGAAGCACCGCCGACGCCTGACCTGGATCCTCCTGGTCGCCTTCCTCGTCGTTCCGATCGCGGAGATCTATGTCCTGATCCAGGTCGGGAAGGTCATCGGCGCGCCGTTGACGATCCTGCTGCTCATCGCCGACTCGATCTTCGGCAGCTGGCTGATCAAGCGCGAGGGCGCCCGCGCGTGGGAGGCGCTCCGCGTTGCACTTTCCTCCGGGCGGATGCCGCATCGAGAGGTGGCCGACGGCGCGCTCGTGCTGCTCGGGGGCGCGCTGATGCTGAGCCCGGGCTTCGTGACCGACGTCTTCGGCGTGCTCCTGATCCTGCCGCTGACCCGGCCGTTCTTCCGGCGCCTGCTCGCCACGCTCGTGGAACGACGGCTGACCAGCGCCACATTCTCCCGCGGCTATGACCGCCGGGGGCGCGGTGACGTCATCCAGGGCGAGGTCGTCGACCGCTGACGCCACCCCGTCGAGTTGCGCGTTCTGGCGGGTCGAGTTGCGCGTTCTGACGGGTCGAGTTGCGCGTTCTGGCGGGTCGGCCCTCAGTCGCGCGCGGCAGAGACAACGAACGGCGGTGGGCTCCCGCGGGAGTCCACCGCCGTCGTACGACGCCAGCCGGCCGTCAGGCCGTGGCCTTGCTCCGCTTGCCGGTCTTGCGGTGCAGGTGCGCGGGGCCGATCTCGCCGCCGCGGAGCAGCTCGAGGCGCTCCTTGAGGATGTCCTCGAGCTCCTTCTCGGAGCGACGCTCGAGGAGCATGTCCCAGTGGGTGCGCGCCGGCTTCTCCACCTTGGCCTCGGGCTGGGCGCCGGAGGTGTTGAGCGCCTCCGCGCCGCAGCGCGGGCACTCCCAGACCGCGGGCACCTCGGCCTCGTCGGACATCGTGATCTCGAACTCGTGGCCCTGCGGACAGCGGTAGCCCACCTGCTGGCGAGCGGCGAACTCGATCCCGCGCTCGTCCTCGAAGCTCTGTCCGCCCAGTCGTGCTCCGCGCAGTGTGCGCTCAGCCATCGGGCACCTCCTGAGTGCTGTTCCCCCGGTTGTCATGGACGAGACGGCCCGGGACGCGACTTATGACGCCGGAGTACCGAACCCCTCGAAGTCTTCAACGGTACCGAGATCGACATGATTCCGGGAATTGTCGACAAACTGTCGTGGCCTGACCCACGTCGACGCTCGCTGTCTCGCCGCCCCCTGTCTCGCTCGCCTGTCGTGCCAGCGTGGCACAGTCACAGCACCCTGGGTACCCGGTTGCCGGCCTCGGCTACCCCTCGATGCGGGTCGAGCCGGAGCAGGAAGACGGCGCCGAGCACGAAGAAGACGATGAGCGAGACGATCGCCGGCCGGTAGGAGCCGCTGAGCTGGAAGACCAGCCCGAACAGCAGGGTGCCGAACCAGGACGTCCCACGCTCGGCGGCGTTGTAGAGCGCGAAGTACTCACCCTCGCGCCCACGCGGGATGAGCAGGCTGAAGAACGAGCGGGACAGCGCCTGGGTGCCGCCCATGACGAGCGCGATCGCGACACCGGCGACCAGAAACAGCACGATGTTGCGCTCGGGCAGGAACATCGCGGCGACCACGATGACCATCCACCCGAACGTGCCGTAGAGGAGACAGCGGTAGGCGCCGTACCGCTGCGCCATCCGGCCGAAGAAGAGCGCACCGCCGAACGCGACGAACTGGATCATCAGGATCGCCGCGATGAGCACGCTGTCGCCGAAGTGCAGCTGTTTGGAGCCGTAGATCGACGCGCTGTAGATCACCGTCTGGATGCCGTCGTTGTAGAACAGGTAGGCGATCAGGAACGTCAGCGTCATCGGGAAGGCGCGCATCTCCGTGAGCGTCGTCCACAGCTGGCCGAAGGACCGCTGCACCAGGCCGCCCGACTCCGGGACGACGCCGAGCGCGGGCCGGTCGCGCAGTCGCCGCACGGGGATGACCGTGAACACCGCCCACCACACGGCGGCGCTGAGCAGGGACAGCCGGACGGCGAGCTCCTTGTCGAGGCCCAGGGCGCTGTGGCCCTGGACCATCACCAGGTTGACCAGCAGCAGGATCCCGCCGCCGAGATAGCCGAACGCCCAGCCGCGCGCGGACGCCGCGTCACGCTCCTCCTCGGTCGAGATGTCGACGAGGATGGCGTAGTAGCTCACCAGCGAGCACCCACCCAGCACACTGCTCACCACGACCGCCACCGCGCCGAGCTGCCAGTGGTCACCCTGCAGGAAGAAGAGCAGCGCGCAGAAGAACGCCCCGGCCCAGGCGAACCAAGCCAGGTGCCACTTCTTGTGCGAGGACCGGTCGACGAGCGCCCCCACCACCGGCAGGACGAAGGCGCTGGCGATGGTCGCGAAGGAGGTGAGGTACGACGGCAGCGACCCCGCCGCGAGATGGAGGCCGAGCACGCTGACCGTCTTCGCGCAGGTGTCGTCGGGGGAGTCACCACACCCGGCCGCTCGTCCCGCGACGGTGATCATGAACGGGCCGAAGAGAACGGTCAGGACGGTGGTGTAGAACGCCGAGTTCGCCCAGTCGTACCAGTTCCACGCACGCTGCTCGTTCCGGCGCTGCACCGGACGGAAGTCGCCGATCCCGGTCGCCGTCGTCACGCGGCGGAACCGTTCCGTCCGTGCCACTGCCCGCGCGCGAGGAGCAGGTCCTTGAGGACGTCCGTGCGGTCGGTCATCAACCCGTCCACGCCGCGGTCGAGGAGCTCGGCCATCTCGGCCGGGTCGTCGATGGTCCAGACGTGGACCTCCTTGCCGGCGGCATGGGCCTTCCGGACGAGGCTGCGGCGGGCCACGGTCAGGCGCAGCGGACCGAGACCGCGGCGGTGCGGGATCTGGAGCGCGCTGACCCGGCCGCGGGTGACCAGGTCGGCGAGCCGACCGCTGGGCAGGGCGAGGTAGGCCACCACCTCGAGCGGGTGGGCGGAGGTCCGCACCCGTCCGCGGGTGACCTCCCGGAACCGCCGCAGGCGGGCGGGGGAGAAGGACCCGACGATCACCCGGTCCTCCTGACCGGTCGCCTCGAGGAACTCGGCGAGCGCGTCGACGGCGCCGTCGGACTTCAGGTCGACGTTGAACTCGACATCGGGAAAGGCCGCGAACAGGTCCGCGAGACGCGGCACCTCGTGGCTTCCGGCGACCCGGGCGGCCCGAACCTCGTCGTAGGTGAGGTCGGCGATGGCCCCACGCCGGTCGGTGACCCGGTCGAGGACGGCGTCGTGGAAGGCCAGGAGCACGCCGTCGCGGGTGACATGGGCGTCCGTCTCGAGGTGGCGGTAGCCCAGCGCCACCGCGTGCTCGAACGCGGCGAGCGTGTTCTCCATCCCCTCGATCTCGGGGTGGTAGGAGCCACCGCGGTGGGCATAGGCCCGCACGGCCGGGTGAGCCCCGGCGGCGCTGTTGGTCTTCCTCACGATGGGTCAGTATCCCTTCTCACCGTCGACCGTCATCGCCGCGCACGCCCGGTCCGCCGAGTCGGCGTCCAT
Source organism: Nocardioides eburneus (assembly GCF_040838215.1). Lineage (NCBI taxonomy): Bacteria > Bacillati > Actinomycetota > Actinomycetes > Propionibacteriales > Nocardioidaceae > Nocardioides > Nocardioides eburneus. Next base: position 42,177 of record NZ_JBFPJR010000033.1, read on the forward strand.
GGACGCCGACTCGCGCTCCTGCGACCTGTCGAGTCGGCGCGAGAAGGCGCGCGCGAGGACCTCCTCCAC